>JAEUNS010000055.1 GCA_016790005.1 Zoogloeaceae bacterium | reverse complement strand
TAGGTGTCGGCCTGGCCCTTCTCGTCGAAGGCCATCACGATCACCGCGGCGCCGTAGCGACGTGCCAGCCGTGCCTGGCGCAGGAATTCGGCCTCGCCTTCCTTCATCGAGATCGAGTTGACGATGCCCTTGCCCTGGATGCACTTCAAGCCGGTCTCGATTACCTCCCACTTCGAGGAATCGAGCATGATCGGCACGCGCGAGATGTCCGGCTCCGAAGCGATCAGCTTGAGGAAGCGCTCCATCGCCGCCTTGGAGTCGAGCATCGCCTCGTCCATGTTGATGTCGATGATCTGGGCGCCGTTCTCTACCTGCTGGCGCGCCACCGCCAGCGCGTCGTCGAAGCGGCCTTCCAGGATCATCTTGGCGAACGCGCGCGAGCCGGTCACGTTGGTGCGCTCGCCGACGTTTACAAACAGGCTGTCGGCGCCGACGTTGAAGGGCTCGAGCCCGGACAGGCGCATCTTCTTTTCGAGCTGCGGGATAGCGCGCGGACGCACGCCGGCCACCACTTCGGCGATCGCGGCGATATGCGCCGGCGTCGTACCGCAGCAGCCACCGACGATATTCACCAACCCGGCACGCGCCCATTCGCCGATGTCGGTCGCGAGCTGCTCGGGCGTTTCGTCATAGCCGGTGGGCGACAGCGGATTGGGCAGACCGGCGTTGGGGTGGGCCGACACCCGCGTGTCGCAAACGTTGGAGAGTTCCTCGACGTACTGGCGCAGCTCTTTCGCGCCGAGCGCACAGTTGAGGCCGAACGAGATCGGCCGCGCGTGCGCGAGCGAGTTCCAGAAGGCTTCGGCAGTCTGCCCCGACAGGGTGCGACCCGATGCATCGGTGATGGTGCCGGAGATCATCACCGGCAAGCGCCGGCCGAGATCGCCAAACAGCTTTTCGACCGCAAACACCGCCACCTTGGCGTTGAGGGTGTCGAACACGGTCTCGATCAACAGCAGATCCGCTCCGCCCTCGATCAGCCCGCGCGCCGAGTCGTAGTAGTCGTCGAGCAAGGCTTCGAAGCTGACGTTGCGATAGCCCGGGTCGTTCACGTCGGGCGAAATCGACAGGGTGCGCGAGGTCGGCCCGAGCACACCGGCGCAGAAGCGCGGCTTGTGGGGTGTCTTTGCCGTATATTCGTCGCACAGCTCGCGCGCCAGCCGGGCGCCGACCACGTTGATCTCGTAGGCAACCGATTCCAGCCCGTATTCCGCCTGCGAAACCCGCGTACCGTTGAAGGTGTTGGTCTCGATCAGATCGGCCCCGGCTTCGAGATAGGCGCGGTGAATGCCTTCGATCACCTCGGGACGGGTCAGCACCAGCAAATCGTTATTGCCCTTGAGGTCGCGCGGATGGGCGATGAATCGCTCGCCGCGGTAATCGCGCTCGGACAACTTGTGCTGCTGGATCATCGTACCCATGGCGCCATCGAGCACAAGAATGCGCTCGGACATCAGGGCGGTGAGTTCGGTCGTACGGTCGGGCTGCATGGCTTGGTCCTCGGGTAGTGCAAGCGCCCGGTCACCGCAAAAAGCAAAACGGCGCGGCAAACCGGCGAATGGTCTGCGAGCGCCGTTGTTCGGTTGCTGAGCCTGGCCCCTTTCGATTCGTGCAATGGGTCGCAGCGCTCCTCAGCAAGCCGCGGATTTTACGGACTTATCGCGGGAGTGTCGAGCACTGCGCACAGCGCAGACTGGCCACAAAACCACGGGCGGCCCAGCTTACCAGTCATAAAAGCCGAAGTACGGATAAGGCCAGCCCCACCCCATGCCCCAGTGAGTCCCCCGGCCAAACCCGACGCCATAACCCATCCGCCAGCCGCGCTCGGACGTGATCTCGCTGATGCTGGTGCGCACCACCTTGCCGTCGATGAAGTGCACGTTGAACCGGGTTGCCATCAGGGTCGGCCACTCGTTGGGCACGCTCCAGTCCCAGACCTCTTCACCCGAGAGCGCAAACCGCTGTATCGAACGCTCGCGGCCGAGCATGCGCCGAACTTCGGCAATCGTCAGCCCGGGCCTTACCCGGGCTCGATTGGCGGTGGTCAGGGCGTCGTGCTGCTCGATCACCTTGCCGGCGGCGTCTAGCGTAAACATCCAGGCGGTGACGCCGAAGGGTTGGGTGGAGTATTCAAAGGTTCGGGTGCCGTCCGGGTTCTCCCAGATCATCGTCGGGGTACCGCGGTTCGCGCGTACATCGGCCTCGTCCACCAGGGGTCGAGGCGGCGCGAAGGCGGCACACCCGCTCAAGAGCGCACACAGCAAGAGCGCCATCAGGGTTCGCAATGAGAACATCACACCCTCCTTCAATCGGCCCGGGACAGTTTCAGCCAAGTTGCAGCTGTCAGGGTGACAGGCGCTCACTCTTCCAGGTGCCATCCGCCTGCAGGCGATAGGCGATACGGTCGTGCAGGCGGGAAGCACGGCCTTGCCAGAACTCCCAGTAATCGGGCTTGAGGCGATAGCCGCCCCAGTGCGGCGGGCGCGGCGGATTAAGACCGAAGCGCAGTCCATACTCGGCTGCACGCGCGACGATCATCGCCCGGTTCGGAAGAACTTCGCTCTGGTGCGATGCCCACGCGCCGATGCGATGATTGAGCGGACGGCTGGCGAAGTAACGATCGGACTCGTCATCGGAAACCCTCTCTACCGTTCCTTCGATTCGCACGACGCGTTCGAGTTCGACCCAGTGAAACTGTAGCGCTGCATATGGATGAACGGCGAGTTCCCGGCCCTTGCGACTGTGGTAATTGGTGTACCAGACGATGCCGCGCTCATCGTAGTCCTTGATCAGCACCGGCCGGGTCGAGGGACGGCCATTTTCGCCAACGGTCGCCACCGTCATCGCGTTGGGTTCGGGCAGGCCTTTCTCGATTGCCTGCTGGAACCAGCTACGAAACTGCTTCGTCGGCTCGGTGGCAATCTCGTGCTCTTCCAGACTGCCTTGTTCATAGCTCTTGCGCAGATCGGCAAGCAACGGATCGCTCATGCACATGCTCCAGAATGGGTTGAATCGGGCCTCCTGCCTATTCTACGTCGCGCAGCGAACGCTCGACATGGTCGTCGTGGTCCGAAACATGCGGAGCACGACAACTACGCAGCGCGCCGCCCCCAAACGATGAACAACACCAAGCCGCCCGACACGAACAAGGCCATCGCAAAGGCCAGCGACAACGGCGAGCCCCACATCAGCGGTGCCACCAGGCCGGCCGTGAGCGCATTGGTGCCCACTTGCACAAAGCTCTGGCAACTCGATGCCAGTCCGCGCCGATCGGGAAACAGGTCCAGCGCCAGCAAGGTGAGACTTGGCATCGCCAGGGCCATGCCACAGTTGTAGAGCGCGACCGGCAACACCGACCATGGCAACCCCGGCGTCATCAGCCAAGCGTGGCCGATGTTGATCAAAGCCGCAGCGAGCATGATCGCAAAGCCGGCATGAATCGTTCGCCGGGCGGTCCAGCGACCGGCCAGCCTGCCGGACAGCATCGAGCCAAAGGTGAGCCCAGCCACCGCGGGAATGAACAGCCAGGCAAACTGGGTCTCGGCGAGCCCCAGATGATTCATCAGGAAGACCGGCGCCGACAGCACGTAGATGAAGAAGCCGTTGAAGTTCAGGGCGCTCGCTCCAACCAGCAGCAAGAACGCGACACTCGCCGCCACCTTCAGGTAGGCGCGGCCGAGCTTGACCGGGTGCAGCGAGTGGCGCGCCCCTGGCGCGAGGGTCTCGGGCAGATAGCGCCAGGTCATCCAGGTCAGCAAGGCGGCAAACAACGCCAGAAAAACGAAGATCGAGCGCCAGCCCGCCAGGGCCAGCAAGGCACCGCCAACGATCGGTGCGACTGCAGGCGCGATGCCGAAAATCATCATCACCCGCGACATCGCCCGCTGGGCCTGGGCACCGTCGAAGATGTCGCGGATCACGGCCCTGCCCACGATCATGCCGGCACCGCCGCCGATCCCTTGCAGCGCACGCCCCAGCCATAGCCACTCGATGCTGGTCGCAAGAGCGCAAACCAGAGACGCCAGCGCGAACAGGGCCGTGGCGACGATGATGACGTTGCGCCGCCCGAACCTGTCGGACAACGCACCGTGCCAAAGGGCCATGGCAGCAAAGGCGGCCATGTAGACCGTAAGGGTCTGCTGCACTTCGAGCTGCGACGCCGACAAGGACGCGGCCATAGCGTGAAAGGCGGGCAGATAAGTGTCTATCGCGAACGGGCCGATGGCGGCGAGGGCTGCCAGCAGGAATGACAGACGGGGTGAAGATGCGGGCATGAGCCTCTCTGATTTGCGACGGACATGCACCACAATCGTGCAGCATGACGTCAGGACAGTGCAAGGCTTCGCCGGTACTGGATAGCCTCCGCAACATGGGCGGCGCCGATCGTATCGGCCCCGCCCAGATCGGCGATTGTACGGGCAAGCTTGAGAATGCGGTGATAGGCGCGTGCCGACAATCTGAGCCGGTCTATTGCCTGGGCCAGCAACAGCTGGCCGCGTTCATCCGGCGCACAGTTGCCATCTACCAGCGCGGGCGCCAGCTGGCTGTTGGACACCCCCTGCCGAATAAGCTGACGTGACCGGGCGGTTTCGACCCTGGCCCGCACACTGGCCGATGACTCTCCCGGCAGACGCGTCTGCAGCTCGGCCGGGTCGAGCAAGGGCACCTCGATCACCACATCCATGCGATCCAGCAAAGGGCCGGAGATGCGGCTGCGATAGCGCCGGATCTGTTCGCCACTGCAACAGCATCGCGACCCGGGCGCGCCGAAATAGCCGCACGGACAGGGGTTCATTGCCGCGATCAGTTGAAACCGGGCCGGAAACTCCGCCCGACCACGCGCTCGGGAAACCGTTATCCGACCGGTTTCGAGCGGCTCACGCAGTGCTTCGAGCACCCTGCGGTCGAACTCGGGCAACTCGTCGAGAAAGAGTACGCCGTGATGCGCGAGACTGATCTCGCCTGGCCTGGGGCTTGCGCCGCCGCCGACCAGCGCGGGGCCGGATGCGGAATGGTGAGGCGCACGAAAAGGACGCAATCCCCAGATCGACGAATCGAAGCTGCCTTCGATCGACTGGATCGACGCAACTTCAAGCGCCTCGTCATCGCTCAGCCCCGGCAACAGTCCGGGCAGACGCTGGGCGAGCATCGATTTGCCGGTGCCTGGCGGGCCGAACATCAACAGCGAATGTCCGCCGGCAGCAGCCACCTCGAGCGCACGCCGTGCAAACGCCTGGCCCTTCACGTCGGCCAGATCGGGCAGCTGCTGCACCGCGCCCTCGACGGGCTCGGGCTCATGGGCGGCGATACGGCGGTGGCCGTTCAAATGCGCACACACCTCGAGCAGATTCGCTGCAGGGAGGATGGTGGCCTTGCCGGCGAGTGCCGCTTCTGCTGCGTTGCCGCTCGGCACGACCAGTGCGCGGCCTGTGTCGCGCAGAGCCAGCGACATGCCCAGGGCTCCGCGCACCATGCGCAAAGACCCGTCGAGCGATAACTCACCCACAAACTCGTGCGCGCCGAGAGCTGCTGCGTCCACTTGGCCCGAAGCAGCAAGAATACCCAACGCAATCGGCAGATCGAAGCGCCCGCCTTCCTTCGGCAGGTCGGCCGGCGCCAGATTTACGGTGATGCGACGCTGGGGAAACTCGAACTGGGAGGTTGCAATGGCGGCCCGCACCCGATCGCGGGCCTCACGCACCTCGACATCCGGCAAGCCCACCAGGTTGAACGCCGGCAAGCCATTGGCCAGGTGAGCTTCTACGATGACTTCAGGCGCGCTCAGGCCGATCAGGGCGCGAGTACGAACGATCGCGAGCGACATACGAGGGCTCCACAGCTACAAGAAGCCCAGTTTAACCACATCGATGTCTCGGAGATATTCAAAAAGGGTGTCTGGAATACCCCGGACACCCGGACCTTGCTCACCCGCCGGGGCCCGCTGCTTAGAGCACATCGCCCCCGGTGCGCAGCCGTACGACCTCGGCCTCCAGCGCGGCAACCCGCTCTTCGACCTCCAGCAGCTTCATGCGCGCATGCGCAAGCATCTCGCGCTGCAGATCGAACTCCTCGCGGGTGACCAGGTCGAGCTTGCCGAATGCGCTTCCCATCAAGGCCTTGACGTTCTTCTCGATGTCCTTGGCCGGGCTGTTCGCGGCGAGCTCGCTCAGCTTCGCCCCAATCTCTTCGAATATGCGCGGAGCGCTCATCACACACCTCCTGACAGAATTTGACTCGATTGTAGTCGGTTTCGATTCACCCCGGCGCCCG
>JAEUNS010000047.1 GCA_016790005.1 Zoogloeaceae bacterium | reverse complement strand
TCGACCAGCGACACGGTCGCCGGCGAGGCCCCAAGGGAATGAGACGAAAATGCGACACAAGCCCCCAAGGCCAGCATCAGCCGACGGAACGTATACGTCATGCGCTATGATCCCCCCTGAAACAACCAAACCGCGCGCTCGTCTTGCACGACGATGTTTTCGTGCGGTTCACCCAACATTCACTACCCAAATCAGGCCAGGCGAGAACCCTTGCCTGGACATTTGGCGTTTTGAAGTGTCAGTATTCTAGCAGCGCAACGAACTGAGAAAACCATTGTTACCAATTAGATTCGTCCTTTTTTCATGCCTGCTGCTGCCGCTCGCGACAGCGTTTGCGCAAGTCCCTCCCCCTGTCCAGCCCCTCGACCCGATTCGCTCACAGCTAGAGCGGATGGAAACAGCCGAGACCGGCATACCCAGGCCACTCAACCAGGTTTCGGCCAAGGACCTGAAGTTTTTCTATGAGCAGGCCGGTTTCAAGCCGGTCTGGAACGACGGCAGCCGGCTTTCGGCACTCATCACCGAACTCGAGCTGCTCGCCGATGACGGCCTGCTGCCTGACGACTATGCGGTCGAAGACCTGCTCAGGATCCTGGCGAGCCCGGAGCACCAAGCCGCGCAGGATCCGGGTTCAGAACCGGATCTAACCCAGAGCTGCAACGACATTCTGGCAACCCGCGCCTACCTGCAGGCACTCGCCCACCTTCGCCATGGCAAGCTCGACCCCAACGGGGTGGAGCCCTACTGGCAGTTCGACGGCAGCCGCGCAAGTCCTGACATCGGCGCCATCGCCAGGCTCGCGTTCGAGAACCTCGCAGACCCGCGAACGGCCTTCAGCCAGGCCAGGCCTGACCTGCCGCAATATGCGGCGCTCAGAAAGGCGTTCATCACCCTGCGCGACACCACGACCGAATCACCATGGCCTGAGCTTCCCGACGGACCGTCGCTGCGTGCGGGTGAAACCGATTCACGCATCCCGCTGCTTCGCCAGCGCCTGGGCCTTGCCGGCTACGGCCGGGTCGAAGTCGCCGAGACAGCAAACGCGATGCTTTTCGACGACCCCTTGCTCTCGGCCGTCACCCAGTTTCAGCACGACCATGGCCTGACGCCTGATGGCGTGGTCGGACGGGCGACTCTTGCGGCCTTGAACATACCAGTCGCCCAACGGGTCGAGCAGCTCAAGATCAATATCGAGCGCACCCGCTGGCTGATGCGCAGGACCTACACCGACTTCGTGCTGGTCGATGTAGCCGGAGCGCAAGTCAGCTATCACCGCGACGGCGAAACGGTCTGGAGCGCACGCACCCAGGTCGGTCGCCCTTCACGGCCGACGCCCTTGCTGCGATCAGAAATCACCCACTTCACGCTCAATCCGACCTGGA
This sequence comes from Zoogloeaceae bacterium, assembly GCA_016790005.1. GTDB lineage: Bacteria > Pseudomonadota > Gammaproteobacteria > Burkholderiales > Rhodocyclaceae > UBA2357. The sequence goes on along the minus strand of JAEUNS010000047.1, from coordinate 4,783 downwards.
CAGTGCCGCCGACCATTCTGCGCCAGGACAAGCTGCCCGAGATCAGGGCCGACATCGGGTATCTGGAACGAAACCGCTTCAGCGTACTGGATTCATCCGGCACCCGGATCCCGCCCGAGGAGGTCGATTGGCACAACCCGGGCGCGATCACCCTGCGCCAGGACGCAGGACCGGGCAACGCCCTGGGGCAGGTTGCGATACGCTTCCCCAACCCCTTCGCGGTTTACCTCCATGACACCCCCAGCCGTGGTCTTTTCGCGCGCGACAGTCGTGCATTCAGTTCGGGCTGTGTCAGGGTCGAAGGTGCCGTAAGCCTGGTCGAACAACTCCTGACCGACCGCGGTGATGTCAGCCCGCAGCAGCTCCAGGAAATGCTCGCCAGCGGCCGCACCCGCAGAGTAAACCTCACCCGTCCGATTCCGATCCTGATCGCCTACTGGACGGCCGGGATCACCGATGAAGGGCGGGTTGGTTTTCGCAACGACATCTACGGTCGCGATCGCCAGGTACTCGCTGCCCTGGTCAAACCCCGCCCGCTCCGCCCAATCGCCGCGACCTGCCCGTGAGATCCTGAACCTGGCCCGCCCGACGGCCCCGGGCGCCAGCCCGGACTGCAGCACGATCGGCGCGAGGCCCTCACCGGCCTCCGAACTGGCGGAAAGAATCCCCGATCGATGCGGGGTGGCGTAGTAATATTCGGCCTTATGTTTCGGCCAACACGTATTTCATGATCAAGCATCGCCTGTCCAGTCGTTCGACCCGCGCTGTGGTCGCGATCGCCTGGTTGCTTTCGATTGCATTTGCCGCCTGGGTTGCCGCCGAGTTGATGGTCCGCTTTACCCAGCCGCAGGGACTTGCGGCAGATTTCCAGTCGGTCACCGACCCTCGCGTCGCAGCTCAACGGCTTGCCACCCGTGCCCCCATCGCAAGCACGACCGGCGTGCGACAAGAGGCGCCGTCAGCCGTCAGGGTAAGCGAAGGCTTCGAGCTGATCGGTGTTGCCACCGGTTTTGGCAACAACCCGGGCTTTGCGCTGATCAAACCGACCGGCGGCAAGGTTGGCGCCTTCATGCTCGGCGAGCAGATCGTCCCCGGCGTCACCCTGGTGGCGCTGCATGCGTCGCATGTCGATATTGAACGGGGTGGCAAGCGTGAGATCGTGCGCCTGCAACGCGCCCCGATTGCAGGCGGTGTGGTACCGGTCGTCATCCACCCTGGCAATCCCGCGCTGCCGGACCCGGCTAATCTGAGATAATCACCGCATGAATCCAATTGCCCGCGTCGGTCGTGCCCTGATCGCCTGCGCCTTGTTGTTGCCGATCAAGCTCATGGCGGCCGATGTATCGAGCGACCAGACGGTGTCACTCAATTTTGCCAATGCCGACATCGCGTCGGTGATCGATGCAATCGGCAAGATCTCCGGCAAGAACTTCCTCGTCGATCCGAGAGTCAAGGGCACGCTCAACATCGTCACCAACACCCCGGTATCGCGTGATCTCTCCTACCAGATCCTGCTGTCGGCGCTGCGCCTGCAGGGCTTCACCGCGGTCGAAGGGCCGGGCGTGGTCAAGATCGTGCCCGAGGCCGACGCCAAGCTGCATGGCGTACCGGTCGGCCGTGGCAACCGGGCCTCGAATGGCGACAATCTGGTCACCCAGGTGTTTGCGATGCGCCACGAGTCTGCGGCGCAAATGCTCGCGGTGGTGCGCCCGCTGGTCTCACCCAACAACACCGTGACCGCGTTTCCGTCCAACAACGTGCTGGTGGTCACCGACTACGCCGAGAACATCAACCGGATCGCGCGCATCATCGAATCGATCGACGTCCCTCAGGGCGATGTCACGGTGATCCAACTCGAGAATGCGGTGGCAGTCGACCTCGCCGGCACCCTAACCCGGCTGATGGGCGACGGGCGTGGCGGCGGCGGCGGCGGCGGTCAACCGGGCGCGGCCGACCCCACTCAGCGGGTCAACATCATTGCCGAGCCCCACACCAACAGCCTGCTGGTGCAGTCCGACAACCCGGCTCGCATACGCGGCGTGCGTCAGTTGGTGGCCTCGCTCGACAAGCCCGGAGCGGGCGGCAACATTCATGTGGTCTACCTCAAGAACTCCGAGGCCACCAAGGTCGCACAAACACTGAATGGCGCACTGTCGGGCGACGGAGGCGGCGGAAACCTCACCCAGGGCAAGGACGCGCCAATGCCTGCAACGTCGCCAATAGGCTCGGCGACCAACACGGCCGGCCAGGACGGCCGCAGCGTCAGCGGCATCAGTGCGAATTCCGACACGACCATCGCCAACTCGGGCATGGTGCAGGCGGACCCGATCAACAACGCGCTGATCATCGTCGCGCCCGACGCGGTGTATCGCAACTTGCGCAACGTCATCGACAAGCTCGACCGCCGGCGTGCCCAGGTGTACATCGAGGCATTGATCGCCGAGATCTCCTCCGATCGCGCCACCGAGATCGGCATCCAGTGGCAGAGCACCAACATACCCGACGGCAGCTCCGGCTCGGGCGCGTTCGGCGGGACCAACTTCGGTGGAGCGGGCCAGAACATTTTCGGTGCGGCGGCCAACCCGGGCTCGGTGGGCAAGGGCATGAACCTCCTGGTGGGTGCCGGAACGGTGTCGATTCCGATCGGCGGCGAAATGGTCGAGATCTTCAACCTCGGGCTGCTCGCGCGCTTTCTCGAAACCGACAGCCGCACCAACATCCTGTCGACGCCAACGCTGGTCACGCTCGACAACGAGGCCGCCAAGATCGTCGTGGGGCGCAACCTGCCCTTCGTGACCGGCCAGTACACCAGCACCGGCAGCGGCTCCGGCGTCGAGAACCCCTTTCAGACCATCGAACGGCGCGACGTCGGCCTCACCCTCGAGGTTCGGCCACAGATTTCCGAAGGCGGTTCGATCAAGCTCGAGATCTACCAGGAAGCTTCGTCGGTGGTACCGACGGTCGACGTATCGCTCGGCCCGGTCACCAACACCCGCTCGATCAAGTCAACCGTGCTGGTCGACGATGGCGCGATCATTGCGTTGGGTGGCCTCGTCGAAGACAGCTTTTCGTCCGGCGAGGAAAAGGTGCCCTTCCTGGGGGACCTCCCCTACGCCGGGGCGCTGTTTCGCTACGACAGCCGCAAGCGCACCAAGACCAATCTGGTGGTGTTCCTGCGCCCGGTCATCATGCGTGAGCAGGACAGCTACACCGACCTCACCCAGTCGCGCTATGACTATGTGATCGGGCAGCAACGCGAAATCACCGACCAGGTGCGGCTGATGCGCAACGAACCGCCGCCTCCGACGCTGCCGGCCTTCGACCGCTCGGGCGACCCGAGCACCCAGCCGCCGGCACCGGTCGTCGAAGCGACCATCGTGCCGGTGAGTGGCGGCCTGCGGCTGCAATGACCCCCAACCGCGGCCTGCCCTACGGCTTTGCCCGCAAGCAGGGCATCCTGGTGCGAACGTCCGACCAGGGCGCTGAACTCATCCTGCGCGAAGATGCCAGCCCGGGCGCGCTGGCCGAGGTACGACGCGAGTTTGCGATTGCGATGAACATCGTGCGCGTCTCGGCACAGGCATTCGAGGCGCATCTCGCCGAATGCTACGGCGGCGACGACAACACCACCGCCGACGTTCTGGCCGATGTCGGGCAGGATATCGACCTCGGCCAGTTGATGACCGACATGCCCGCGGTCGCCGACCTGCTCGAAAGCCAGGACGATGCGCCGATCATCCGCATGATCAATGCGTTGCTGACCCAGGCGGTGCGCGAGGGTGCGTCCGACATCCACATCGAGCCCTACGAGAGCAAGTCGGTGGTGCGATTGCGCCGTGACGGCGTGCTGCGCGACATCGCCCAGCCGCATCGCGGCCTGCATGCGGCGATGGCGTCGCGCATCAAGATCATGGCGAGCCTCGACATCGCCGAAAAGCGCCTGCCCCAGGACGGCCGCATCAGCCTGCGCCTGGCCGGACGCGCGGTCGACGTGCGGGTATCGACCCTGCCGACCACCCATGGCGAGCGCCTGGTGCTGCGGGTGCTCGACAAGGCCGCCGCCCGCATCGGCCTCGACACCCTGGGCATGGCCGACGACACCCGTGAGCGCTTCACCGGCCTGCTGAACCAGCCGCACGGCATCGTGCTGGTCACCGGGCCGACCGGCTCGGGCAAGAGCACTACGCTGTATGCAGCGCTCCAGACCATGGACGCGGGCCGACTCAACATCGTCACCGTTGAAGACCCGGTCGAATTCGATCTGCCCGGGGTCGGCCAGATCCAGGCCAACGCGCGCATCGGCCTCACCTTCGCCAAGGCCTTGCGCGCGATTCTGCGCCAGGATCCGGACGTGATCATGATCGGCGAGATCCGCGACCTCGAGACCGCCCAGATCGCGGTCCAGGCCAGCCTCACCGGCCACCTGGTACTGGCGACCCTGCATACCAATGACGCACCCTCGGCGGTCACCCGGCTGGTCGACATGGGGGTCGAACCCTTTCTGCTCGCCTCCACCCTGCGCGGGGTGCTGGCCCAACGGCTGGTTCGCCGCCTGTGCCCCGCCTGCCGCTTCGCCCGCCCCGCCACCACGGCTGACCAGGCGCTGTTCGGCGCGCAATGCCCACCCAGCCTGTGGTCGGCCGCGGCCTGCGCCAGTTGCGGGCACACCGGCTATGCCGGGCGCAGCGGCATCTACGAGCTCATCAATACCGACGAGATGCTCGCCCGCCTCATTCATGACGGCGCCGACGAAGCGCAGCTGCGGGCACATGTGCGCGCCCAT
>JAEUNS010000026.1 GCA_016790005.1 Zoogloeaceae bacterium | reverse complement strand
CCGGGTCAGACGCTCTTTGTTGGCATGCTTGACCGCGCGGAACGCGCTCAGGAAGTCGCGATTGTCGGCATGTTCGGCAAGCGCATGCAGCGCCTCGAGGTCGGACCGCCAGGCGCCGCCCAGGCGTTGGTCGAGCAGCGTGGCCAGCGCCGGGTTGGCCTGGCCCAGCCAGCGCCGTGGTGTGACGCCATTGGTCTTGTTGTTGAAGCGCTCGGGCCATAGGCGGGCAAAGTCGGCGAAGATCGACTGCTTCATCAGCTCGGAATGCAAGGCCGAAACGCCGTTGATCGAATGCGAAGCCACCACGGCCAGATAGCCCATGCGCACCCGCCGTTCGCCGCTTTCGTCGACCAGCGAAATCCGCCGCATCAATTCGGCATCATTTACATGGGTTTCGCTGACGTTCGCCAGAAAGTCTGCATTGATGTCGAAGATGATGCGCAGATGGCGCGGCAGCACCCGGCCCAGCATCGCCACCGGCCAGGTTTCGAGCGCTTCGTGCATCAGGGTGTGGTTGGTGTACGAGAACACCTTCTGGCACAGCGCCCAGGCGGGCTTCCAGGCGACGCTGTGTTCATCCACCAGAATGCGCATCAACTCCGGCACCGCGAGTACCGGATGGGTGTCGTTGAGATGGATGCTGACCTTGTCGGGCAGCGCAGCGAAGTCGTCATGGTTGACCAGATAGCGCCGCACGATGTCCTGCACGCTCGCCGATACGAAGAAGTATTCCTGGCGCAGCCTCAGTTCGCGCCCCGATTCGGTCGAGTCGTCGGGGTAGAGCACCCGCGAGACGTTTTCAGAGTGGTTCTTGCTTTCGACTGCGCCAAAGTAGTTGCCGCGGTTGAAGGCCGAGAGGTCGATCTCCTCGGTGGCCTTGGCCGACCACAGGCGCAGGGTGTTGGTGACCTCGGTGCGATAGCCGGGAATGATGTTGTCGTAGGCCATGGCCAGAACGTCATGGGTGCCGACCCAGTCGACCTTGTCGCCATGTTGTTCGAGGTGGCCACCGAAGCGCACCCGGAATTCGCGCTCGGGGCGCAGAAACTCCCACGGATGACCGTGGGTGAGCCAGTAATCCGGCACTTCGACCTGCTGCCCGTCGATGATCTGCTGGCGGAACATTCCATAGTCGTAGCGGATGCCATAGCCGAAACCCGGCACACCCAGGGTCGCCATCGAGTCCAGAAAACACGCTGCCAGCCGCCCCAGGCCACCATTGCCGAGCGCGGCATCGGGCTCGAGCTCGATCAGGATGTCCGGATCGACATCGAGCTCTTCCAGCGCCTGACGTATTGCGGGCATCAACTCCAGCGCCAGCAGCGCATTGCTGAAGCTGCGGCCGATCAGGAACTCCATCGACAGGTAATACACCCGCTTCACGTCCTGGGTGTAGCTGTTGCGAATGGTCTTCATCCAGCGTTCGACCAGGTGGTCGCGCACCGCATACGACACCGCATGCAGCCAGTCCTCCGGGCGAGCCGATTCCGGGTTCTTGCCGATCTGGTACATCAGCTTGTTCGAAATGGCACGTCGCAGCGCCGCGACATCGCGTGACAGATGGTCGTATTGTGAGTTGAACTGGTTGAGGTCCATTTGGGCTTCCTGGTCGATCGCGGTTGTATCTGGTGGATTCGTTCAGTGGATGAGTTGGGCGTAAAGGCCAAGGTAGGCGCGCGCCGCGGCATCCCAGCCACAGGGCTGGCGCATCGCGCGTTGCTGTACCGCCTTCCAGTCTGCGGGCCGGCGGTATAGCGCGAGGGCACGTGCGGCGGCCTGCAGCAGAGCTTCGGACGAGAACGCGTCGAACATGAAGCCGGTCGCGTCGACGTCGAGTGTTTCGAGCTGGCTGTCGTTGACCGTGTCGGTGAGCCCGCCGACCCCGCGCACCAGCGGCAGGGTGCCGTACTTGAGGCCATAGAGCTGGGTCAGGCCGCAGGGCTCGAAGCGTGACGGCACCATGATCACGTCGCTGCCGCCAATCAGGCGGTGGGCAAAGGCTTCGTCATAGCCGATGCGGACTGCGATGGCCTGCGGATTCTCGGCGGCGGCCGACCGAAAGGCCTCTTCCATGCCCGCATCGCCACTGCCGAGCAGGGCGAACTGGGCGCCGCGCTCTACAAGTTCCGGCAGCGCGCGCAGCACCAGGTGCAGGCCCTTCTGCTCGGTGAGTCGGCTCACCACGCAAAAGATCGGGGCAGTCGGTGCGGCAGCGAGGCCGAGTTCCTGTTGCAAGGCCGCCTTGCAGCGCCGCTTGCCGGCGAGCTTGTCCGCACTGTAGTTTGCGGCGAGCGCGGGGTCGGCGGCCGGGTTCCATACCGATTCGTCGACCCCGTTGAGAATGCCCGACAAGTCGTTCGCGCGATCGCGCAGCAAGCCGTCCAGGCCGCAGCCCTGTTCGCTGCCCTGGATCTCGCGCGCATAGGTGGGGCTGACCGTGGTGATGCGGTTGGCGTAGTAGAGCCCCGCTTTCATGAAGTTGATCTGGCCGTGAAACTCGATGCCATGCATGGCGAAGAAATGCGCAGGCAGGCCCAGCTCGCCAAAGTGACGGGCATCGAACTGACCCTGGTAGGCGAGGTTGTGCACGGTGTACACGCTGCCCGCCAGGTGCCGTTGCTGCGACTGCGCAGCCGCAGCCAGATAGGCGGGTGCGAGCGCCGCATGCCAGTCGTGCGCATGCACCACTTCGGCCCGCCACAGCGGATCGAGCCCGATCGCAAGCTGTGCCGCAGTCCAGCCGAGCAGCGCAAAGCGCAGATGGTTGTCGACATAGGCATGCTGGTTTGCATCGGCATAGGGCCCGCCTTCACGCAGGTAATAGCCGGGTGCGTCGATCACATAGGCATCGATGCCGCAGGCAGGCAGATGTCCATACAGCAGCCGTGCGCCCGCATTCGCCATTGCGCCAGGGGGTGACAGCCGGGCGACCTCGGCCGGATCTTGCAGCCCGGCCATGATGGACGCGAAGCCCGGCAGCAATACCCGCGGCTCGGCCCCGAGCGAAAGGAGTGCCGGTGGCAGTGCGCCGGCCACGTCGGCAAGCCCGCCGGTTTTCAGCAGCGGGTATATTTCGGCGCAGACCTGCAGGATGCGCATTGGGTTCTCCTCAGAGTTTGTTGAGCATGTCGCGGGTTACCAGCACCACGCCGGTCTCGGTGCGATGAAAGCGCTGTGCATCGAGTTCGGGGTCCTCGCCGATCACCAGCCCCTCGGGAATCGTGCAGCGCCGGTCGATGACGACTTTTTTCAGGCGGCAGTGGCGGTTGATCTGCACATCGGGCAACACCACAGCCTGATCGATGGTGCAGTACGAGCGCACCAGCACGTTCGAGAACAGCACCGATTCGCGCACCGTCGAGCCCGAGACGATGCAGCCACCCGAGACCAGGGTGTTGATCGCTTCGCCGCGGCGCCCGTCCAGGTCGTGCACGAACTTGGCCGGTGGCAGTTGCTCCTGGTAGGTCCAGATCGGCCAGTCCTTGTCATACATGTTGAGCGCCGGGGTGGTCGAGGCGAGATCGAGGTTTGCTGCCCAATAAGCATCAACCGTGCCTACGTCGCGCCAGTAGGGGCCCGAGAAAGGTGGCGTCGCGATCGCCGACATCGCAAACGGATGCGCCAGCGCCTGCTCTTCGGCCACCGCGCGGGGGATCAGGTCCTTGCCGAAGTCGTGGCTGGAGTCGGGGTCACGGGCATCGTCCTCGAGCAACTTGTACAGATAGTCGGCGCTGAAGATGTAGATGCCCATACTTGCCAACGACTGCTCAGGGTTGCCCGGCATCGGCGGTGGATCGGACGGCTTCTCGACGAAGGCGGTGATATGGCGCTGGTCGTTGACCGCCATCACCCCGAAGGCCTTGGCCTCCTCGCGCGACACCTCTATGCAGCCCACGGTGACGCCACGGCCGCCGGCCACATGGTCGGCGAGCATCACCGAGTAGTCCATCTTGTAGATGTGATCGCCGGCCAGCACCACGATGTAGTCGGGCGGCGTGGAGTTGCGGATGATGTCGAG
>JAEUNS010000014.1 GCA_016790005.1 Zoogloeaceae bacterium | reverse complement strand
GACGGCAGCGTGCGCAATCAGTTTGTCTCGACGGTCGTCGAGAACCATGCCGACGCCTACCACGCCGACTGCAAGATGTAAGCGCTGCGGCCCCGTGACGGGGCCGCACCTTTACAGCGGACCGCGCCCGTGCGTCGCTGCCCGGGCGTAAGGCTCACGCTTTGCCTAAACGTCGGTTGCAACCCAGCGCGCCGACAACGCGGATCGGATACTCGTCATGACCTATCTCATCATCGAGCAACTGCTCAACGGGCTGCAGTACGGCCTGATGCTCTTCCTGCTCGCGGCCGGCCTGACCCTGGTCTTCGGGATCATGGACCTGATCAACCTGGCGCACGGATCGCTCTACATGATCGGCGCGTTCCTGGCTGCCGCCTTTTATCAGGCAATCGGATCGTTCTTCCCTGCGCTATTGCTGGCGATCGTGTTCACGGCGCTGATCGGCATCATTCTCGAACGCCTGCTCTATCGCCACCTGCAACGCATGAGCCATCTCTCGCAGGTGCTGGCTACCTTCGCGCTGATCCTGATCGCCAACGAAACCGTCAAGATCATCTTCGGCGCCCAGCCGCTGATGATCGGCATGCCGGCGAGCCTCTCGGGCGCCATCGAGATCGTGCCGGACGAGCTCTACTACCCGAGCTACCGCCTGCTGATCATCGTGGTCGGGCTTGCGGTCGCGCTGGGGCTCTATCTGCTGGTCAACCGCACCCGCATCGGCATGTGGATGCGCGCCGGGGCGTCGAACCCCGACATGACCGCGGTCATGGGGGTGCGCATCAAGCCCTTGTTCACCTTCGTGTTCGCACTCGGTGCAGCGCTGTGTGCGCTGGCCGGCGCGCTGCTGGGGCCGCTGCTGGCGGTTTCGGTGGGCATGGGCGAATCGATCCTGATTCCGGCCTTCGAGGTCATCGTGATCGGCGGCATCGGCTCGATGCGCGGAGCCCTGGTCGGCTCACTGCTGGTGGGCATGATCGACACCGTCGGCAAGCTCATCCTGACGCTGGGCCTGCGCACCGTGTTCGATTCGGCAACCGCCTCGACACTCGGCCCGACCCTCGCATCGATGTCAGTGAGCCTGCTGATGGTGGCGGTGCTCTACTTCCGGCCCACCGGCCTTTTCCCGGCACGAGGTTAAGCATGAATCCGACTCCTTTCAACACCGCGGGCGCGGTCCAGACCCCCTTCACCCAGGGACTCCCTGGCCCCTGGACCGCCATCCTGGTGGCGGTGGCGCTCGCAATCTATCCGCTGATCATGAGCTCGCTGGGCCAGGACTTCTATATCAACCTTGGCAGTCGCGTGTTGATCTTCGCGCTTGCGGCCAGCGCGCTGAACCTCGCGCTGGGCTATGGCGGCATGATCAGCCTTGGCCACGCCGCATTTCTCGGCATCGGCGGCTATGTGGTGGCGGTGCTTGCAAACAACGGCGTGTATGGCGCCTGGTTGAGCTTTCCGCTTGCAATTGGCATGGCAGCGGCGACCGCGGCCTTGATAGGTGTAGTCAGCCTGCGCACCAAGGGTGTGTACTTCATCATGATCACCCTCGCCTTCGCCCAGGTGTTTTATTACCTCGCGATCTCACTTCCGGACTTCGGCGGTGACGACGGCCTGCAAATGTCGGCGCGCTCGACGGTGCCGGGGCTCGACCTGAGTTCGGCACTGAGCTTCTACTTCTTCGTCTTCTTCACGGCCGGGCTCGCCTTCGTGTTGCTTTACCGGCTGGTGGCCTCGCGCTTCGGGCGAGCCATCGTCGCGATCCGCGAGAACGAGCGCCGCATGGCCGCAATCGGCTACCCGGTGATGCGGCTGAAGCTGGCGGCATTCACCCTGTCGGGCGGCCTGTGCGGCCTGGCCGGTGCGCTGCTTGCCAACGCAAGCACCAGCATCACGCCACACACGCTCACCTGGCATCAGTCCGGGCTGCTGATCGTGATGGTGATCCTGGGCGGTTCGGGATACTTCTGGGGCGGGCTGACCGGCGCAGCGGTGTATCTGCTGCTGGAAGAAACCATTGCCGATCACACCGAACACTGGAACCTGGTGCTCGGCGCATTGCTGCTCTTCATCGTCATGGCCGCGCCCAACGGCGTCATGAGTCTTCGTCAGCAACTCGCGAAACTGCTCGGGCGCAAACCCGAGTCCGACGCTACCCCGCTTGCGGTGACCGCGAATGAAGGAGAGGCCAAATGAGTCATGTCATTCTTGAGGTCGACAATCTGGTGAAACGCTTTGGCGGCCTGGTAGCCACCGACCACTGCACCCTCGAGGTCAAGGCGGGTGAAATCCATGCGCTCATCGGCCCCAACGGTGCGGGCAAGACCACCCTGCTGGCCCAGTTGTCCGGCGAACTGGCCTCGGATTCGGGTCGCATCCTGTTCGAGGGCAAGGACATCACCGCGCTCCCCATCCACCAGCGGGTTGCGGCCGGCATCGCGCGTTCATACCAGATCACGACGCTGTTTCCGAAGCTGACCGTGCTCGAGAACCTGGCCCTGTCGGTGCAGGCACGTACCGGCCATTCGTTCGACTTCCTGGGCACCGTAACCGACGAGACCGATCTGCTCGACGGGGCGCTCGAGACCGCCGAACGCATAGGCCTGACCGATGTGCTGAACACCATCGTCGCCACCCTCTCGCACGGGCGTCAACGCCAACTCGAGCTCGGCATGGCGATCGCCTGCAAGCCGCGCCTGCTGCTGCTCGACGAGCCAATGGCTGGTACTGACCCGGAGGAATCGCAGCGCATGGGCGACCTCCTCAACACCTTGCGCGAAGACCACACCATTGTGCTGGTCGAACATGACATGGATGCCGTCTTCCGCCTCGCCGACCGCATCTCGGTGCTGGTATCGGGCAGGGTCATCTCCTCGGGAACCGCCGACCAGATCCGCAACGACCCGCTGGTGATCGGCGCCTATCTCGGCGAGGAAGAATCGGACAAATCAGGAGCCTGACAATGAGCACGCTGCTCTCACTCGAAAACGTAACGACCGGCTACGGCCCCAGCCAGGTGCTCTATGGAATGAGTTTCGCGATCCGCCTCGGCGAGGCCGCCTCACTGCTCGGACGCAACGGCATGGGCAAGACGACCACCCTGCGTGCGATGTTCGGACAATTGCCGATCTGGTCGGGCGAGATCCGCTTTCTCGGCGAACGCATCAACGGCATGCCGACGGAGCGCATCGCCCAAATGGGGCTGGCGCTGGTCCCGGAAGGCCGGCAGATCTTCCCCAATCTCACCGTCGAAGAAAACCTGATCGCCTTCAGCGCGAACCGCAGTGGCAGCGCCGAACCCTGGACGCTCGAGCGCGTCTATGCAATGTTTCCGCGCCTCAAGGAGCGTGCATCGAACATGGGCAATCAGCTCTCCGGCGGCGAACAGCAGATGCTCGCAATTGGGCGGGCCCTGCTCACCAATCCGCATCTTCTGGTGCTCGACGAAGCTACCGAAGGCATCTCGCCCCTGATTCGGCGCGAAATCTGGACCGTACTGGGCCGCATCAAGGAATCGGGGCAATCAATCCTGGTGATCGACAAATACCTGAAAGAGCTGATCCGGGTAACCGATCACCATACCTTCATCGAAAAGGGGCGCAACATGTGGGCGGGCGACACGGCCACGCTGACCAACTCGCCCGAGTTGTGGGAGCGCTACATGGGCGTGTGACTCAGGAGGGTGAACACCCTGCATCCGGTGTTCGCTTCACTTTTGAATGTTTTAGGCTATCCAGGCGTAAAATCGCGATTTGCGGGCAAGTTGTCTTGTAGCAGCCTGTCCGGCCAGTATTCCGATACGAGTGCCCCCAATGACACCACCGCCGCTTGATGCCGAAACCAGCGTCTTGATTGAACCCATCGATCATGAGACGCGCGCCACCGATGACGACCATGAAGCCCTGCGTTTGTGGCTGCGCATGCTGACCTGTACCAACATCGTCGAGTCGCGACTCCGAAACGCACTGCGCGCCCATTTCGACTCGACACTCCCGCGCTTCGACCTGATGGCACAACTCGACCGCAATCCCGAGGGCCTGAAGATGAAGGATTTGTCGCAGCGGCTCATGGTGACGGGCGGCAATGTGACCGGACTCACCGACAAACTGGTCGACGAGGGGCTGGTCGAGCGGCGCGATGATCCCCGCGATCGCAGAGCCTATTCGGTTCACCTCACCGAGGCGGGCAAACGGATGTTCGCCAAAATGGCGGACGAGCATGAGGGCTGGGTGATCGGACTGTTCAGCGGGCTGGAGCACGACGAGAAGATCCAGTTCCTGGGACTGCTGAACAAATTGAAACGTCACCTCACCCTTACGGGAGAATCGGCCCCCTGAGGGGAGGTGAAAGCACGCATGTACTGTCTTCAGTGGGTTCAGGTACGGTGGGCGATGCTGCTGCAGTATTCGCGCACCACTGCTTCGTCCAGATGGTAGTGACACAACACCTGATCACCCACCAGCAGCACCGGGACAAGCTCGTTCCATTTGGCCTCGAGCGCAGGGTCGGCATCGACGTCGAACACCTCGACACTCCAACCCAACTCGAGCGCAAGCGGTTCAAGCAGTGCGAGCATGTCGTGGCAAAGGTGGCACCACTCACGGCTCATGACCGTAAATCTGCGCGCAAAAACCAATTCAGCTCCCTGCCCGCAGGCTTACATACGACTTACCACCTGCGCGTGAAACCAGCAGCGAAACCTGCTCCCCGTCCTCGAGTTCGGCAACGAGTCTATCGAAATCCTCGACCGAATTCAGCGTCGACTGCCGCCCGGCCCGCACAAGCGCCGTCACGACGTCGCCCGGCTGAAGATCAGCACGGTCGGCGCCATCATTCACCCGCTCGATCACCAAGCCCTCGCTCGCCTTCAGCTCACGCTTGTGCGCCTCGGTCAGCGGCACGACAACGAGGCCCAGCTTGTTTACCAGCGGCGCCTGCTGGCGAGTCGAGTTTGCCTCGGGTTCGGCATCATCGCTCCACTCGCCGACCGTGACCTGGAACGTTCGCTCCGAGCCATCACGATAGGCATGAAGCGCTAGTGTTGCACCCGGCCGAGTGGCCGCAACCAGCCTGGGCAGATCGCTCGAACTGGCGACCGACTTTCCGTCGAAACGCGAAATCACGTCACCCTGCTGCAGGCCGGCCAGTTCGGCTGGACTACCCGACTCGACCGCACTGACGAGCGCCCCGTCGGCGCTGGGCAACCCAAAGCTTTCAGCCAGGCCCCGCGTGACCTCCTGGATTGCGACCCCGATTCTTCCGCGGCGCACGATGCCGGCAGTACGCAACTGATCCTGCATGTCCATCGCGACATCGATCGGAATGGCAAACGACAAACCCATGAATCCACCGGTCTGACTATAGATCTGCGAATTCACGCCAACCACTTCGCCCTTGAGATTGAACAGCGGCCCGCCCGAGTTGCCAGGGTTGATCGCAACATCGGTCTGGATGAAGGGCACGAAATTCTCGTCCGGAAGACTGCGCCCCTTGGCACTGACGATGCCGGCCGTCACCGAATGTTCGAACCCGAAAGGTGAACCGATCGCAACCACCCACTCACCGACCTTGAGGGCATCGGGCTGGCCCATCACGACCACCGGAAGCCCCGTCGCGTCGATCTGGATGACGGCGATATCGCTGCGGCGATCGGTACCGATCACCTTGGCACGGTATTCGCGCTTGTCAGCGAGCCTGACGAAGATCTCTTCGGCATCTTCGATCACATGCGCGTTGGTCAGTATGAAACCATCGTCGCTGATGATGAAACCGGAGCCGAGCGAACGATTGTCTCCATGCGGACGCGGCTCTACCGGTGCCTTCGGGATGAAGCGCCGAAACAGGTCGAACATCGGGTCGCTTTCATCGAGACCCGGAAAGCTGCTTGTCTTTTGTGGTTCCGCCTGGGTCGTGCTTATATTGACCACTGCCGGCCCCTGCCGCTCGACCAGCACAGTGAAGTCGGGCAAATCGGCAGACACCGCCGGAACCGAAACAAGCAGCATGAACGCCAGGAGGATTGCACCCGGCCACAAAACAATCCTGTTCATGACGCCCCACCTGAACCAAGGGTGCAGCCCTTGTCGAGTCTCACCATATCCATCGCAAACAACGCCCGCCAGTTGCGGCTGCGATAGAGCAAACGATTGATGCCCAGGGTGACGAACAGCCCAATCACGCTGCCGCCAAGCGCAAAGCCGTCCTCCTGGCCGGGCGCCGCAACGACATGGCCAAGTGACGCCCCTGCGAGCACAAGACATGCTCCCAAGCCGTAACTCAGCAAGGCACCGCGCAAGGCCGAGCCGTCCCGCATCAGTATGACTACGCGATCGCCCACCATGGCGCCAACCGGGTTCGGCAGCACGAATTCCTCTTTGGGTGCGCCGAGCGCATAAGCCAGTTTGGCGGACCTGCAGCCACCCGGCTCATCGCAGCGACCGCAGCCACCCGGGCGATCGCTGACTCTTACCCTGGCTTGGTCGCCCTCTACTGCCACCACGATGGCCGATGCTTCGATCATTGCACAACCTGAACCATGCCATCACCAATCTGCCTGACTGCCGCCAACGGCACCTCGCCGAGAACGGTGATCAGATGCTCGCTGACAAGCCGCTTGTAGATGTTGATCGGCCCGGTTGCCATGGCGCCGATTCCATCATGGCCGCTGCTGGCGTCCGAGGGTTCGATGAAAACCGAAATCGCGGCCAGACCATCAGTGTATACGATGTGCAAGATCTCCTTGCGACCGTCGCCAAGCGGCCGACGCACCACCGACTTCAATGCATAACCCGCAAGAGGCGGCTCCAGCACCCAACCCTTGTCTTCGGGTCGCACCTCATCGCCCCGCGCACTGACGATCTTCCACTGATCGTTCGTGATGAACCGAGGCTTGACCGCGTCCATCTCGATTTCTCCGCCAATCTTGACATCGGTGAACGTGAATTGCTCGATCACCTCGCCCTGATCATCGACCATTCGTGACTTCAGAAGCAAACCGGTTGCGACATCCGCCCACAGCCGATGACCGAATCTAAGTCCGTCCTTGGGTTCGAGCAAAATCTGCTGGGCCTCGAGACCCGCCACGCGTCCCGACTCTCCGAGCGTGACTCGATAATTCTCTGCCACACCGGCGTAGGACGTTGGCAGTCGGGCTGGGAAGGCCCGGCGAGCACTGCCCTGATCGACAATCACGAGTTTCTGGTCGGGCAGGACACATTGCACCTGGTTATTGCTGCGTATCACCTCGCGTGGACTACCATCGAGTACCTCGAGCCGCTCGTGCTCGCCGTTTGCATCAACCCTGTGGGTGATGCGCGATGTCTCGACATCACGTCCGGCCTGATAGATGAAGGTGCCGGTATAGTTGAGACGTTGCCCGGCAGTGGCCATGCGCCCCAACCACTCGAGCGACTCACTGGTCGTATCAGCAAAGGCCGCCGCCGGTATCAGCCACGCGCAAAGCGCCAGCGCAGCGATGGCATTTCTCATCTAAGCCGGTCTCCCTGAGTCTCGGAAACCGTCCGCACGTACTGCATAGCACCGGAGAGCGGCCCACCACCGGTCGTCGCCTGGTGCATCAAAACATATTCCCGACGCGGATCGATCGATTGCGCGAGCGCCACCCCCTGCACCGGCGCAATGGCTTCGACCCGCATGGTGTTGCTCACGCCGGCAAGGGTCACGCCAGCTTCTGGCTGGGATGAAAGGGTATGCGCAACCCAACCCACCGCCACGACCCCCATGATCGAAGCGGCAATCGGCATAAGCGAACGTGCTGCGAAGCCTTGCCGACTACTTTCGGGCTGACGCATCGGCGCAAGCACCGTCGGCTCGATTTCAAGCCCGGCCATGACCCGCGCGGTAAAATCGGTCGCCCCACTGTTTTCACCGCGCAATACGTCGCCAATCAGACAGTAATCGTCCCAACGCGCTTTCAAATCGGGCTCATGTCGCATCGTATCTAGCACGGCGCCACTGGCGCGTTCGTCCAGATCACCATCGAGCAATGCAGAAATTTTGTCCTTCATGAGTCACACCTACCAACGTTTGTCTGGGGCCGTATCGAGCAACGGCCGTAGTCTTTCGGAAATCGCCTCACGGGCACGGAAGATTCGTGAGCGAACCGTACCGATCGGGCAATCCATGATGTTGGCGATCTCTTCGTAACTGAGCCCTTCAAGTTCCCGGAGCATGATCGCCGTACGCAACTCCTCGGGAAGTGCCTCCATTGCTTCTTCGACTACCTCACCAATCTGGCGGGTCATCATCAGCCGTTCGGGCGTGTTGATATCCCGCAACTGATCGCCGTCATCGAGCGTTTCAGCCTCCTCGGCATCAAGACTGGTCGTCGTCGGCGCGCGCCGCCCCTGAGACACCAGATAGTTCTTTGCGGTATTGATTCCTATGCGATAGAGCCAGGTATAAAAAGCACTGTCGCCACGAAACGAACTCAGGGCGCGATAGGCCTTGATGAAGGTTTCCTGAGCGACATCTTCAACCTCGGCCGGATCACGGATCAAGCGCGAAAGCAGTCTTTGCAGCTTGCGTTGGTATTTGGATACCAGCAAACCGAAAGCCTGCTTGTCGCCGCGCTGAACACGCTCAACAAGCTGTTGATCTATCTCGCGATCACTCATGTACGGGATGCATCTCTATGTTGTACAAAAACGCATCAGTATAAGCGACCGCGACTATCTACAGCAAAACCGAAGTACATCCAGAAGACAGGGACCCAAGAAAATAGTTCAGACGCTGCCAGGGTCATCCGCGCAGTCCTGCAGACACGTGTGAAGCCTTGAATGACAAGCGGTTCGAGCCGGTTTCGGCGCGCAGCAAGCCCCCTACCGAGCGTGATATAGTCGAAGCGCACATCCATAAAATGCCGAGCACAAACTTGTTAAATGAATTCGACGTTCTCATACTCGGCAGTGGCACCGCCGGTCAGTCAATGGCACTGCGGCTCGCCGACACGAAGCGGGTGGCGCTCGTCACCAAGCGCAGCCTCACCGACAGCGCGAGCAGCTGGGCACAGGGTGGCATTGCGGCTGTGCTCGACACGACCGACAGCATCGAAGCACACACCCAGGACACCTACACGGCCGGAGCAGGACTGTGCGACCCCGCAGCGACGCGTTTCGTGGTCGAGAACGGCCGGCGTGCCATCGAGTGGCTGATCGATCGCGGCGTTCCCTTTACCCGCGAAGAGACCTCCGCGTTGGGCTATCACCTTACCCGCGAGGGCGGGCACTCTCATCGCCGCATCATCCATGCCGCCGATGCAACCGGCGCCGCCGTTCAGGCGACCCTCACCGAGCAGGTGCTCGCGCATCCGAACATCGAAGTGCTCGAGAACCATATCGCCGTCGACTTGATCCTGGGCGAAAAGATCGGACAGGCAACACCCGGCTGCGTAGGCGCCTATGTGCTTGACATCGATCAGGACCAGGTCATCACAATCGCTGCGCGCCACACGGTTCTCGCAACCGGCGGCGCCGGCAAGGTCTATCTGTTCACCACCAACCCCGACGTTGCCACCGGCGACGGCATTGCGATGGCATGGCGGGCAGGCTGCCGGATCGCAAACATGGAGTTCATCCAGTTTCATCCCACCTGTCTTTATCACCCCCAGGCCAAATCCTTTCTGATCACGGAAGCGGTGCGCGGCGAAGGCGGGTTGTTGTTGTTGCCCGACGGCACCCGGTTCATGCCCGAGCACGATCAGCGGGCGGAGCTGGCTCCGCGCGACGTCGTTGCGCGGGCGATCGACTTCGAAATGAAAAAACGCGGGCTGGATTGCGTCTATCTCGACATCAGTCATAAACCGGCCGACTGGCTCAAGGAACACTTTCCCAACATTTATGCGCGTTGCCTTGAGCTCGGAATCGACATCACCTGCGAACCGATCCCGGTCGTACCGGCCGCGCATTACACCTGCGGTGGCATCGTGACCGACCTCTCGGCCCGCACCGATGTTCCGAATCTCTATTGCGTGGGCGAATCGGCCTGCACCGGGCTGCACGGCGCCAACCGACTGGCCAGCAACTCCTTGCTTGAATGCCTGGTGTTTGGCGAGGCTGCAGCGAGCCACATCCTGGCCAGTCAACCACCCGCGCCGCACTGCCTGCCCGACTGGGACGAGAGCCGGGTAACCGATGCCGACGAAGAGGTGGTGATCACCCACAACTGGGCAGAACTTCGTCGCTGCATGTGGGATTACGTCGGGATCGTGAGGACGACCAAACGGCTACAACGTGCGCAACACCGCATTCGGCTGTTATCACGTGAGATTCACGAGTTCTACTCGAACTTCCGGATCAGCAACGACCTCATCGAATTGCGCAACCTGGTGGTCACGGCCGACCTGATCGTGCGCTGCGCACTCAGGCGCACCGAAAGCCGGGGGCTGCATTTTTCGCGCGACTACCCCGAGACGGCCGAACGCGCGCGCAACACCGTGCTCCGTCCGGTCAAGGCGCATCAAGCTCGTCGCGATTGATGAACGTCGCGTGGTGGCGCAACCAGATCTTGAGCGCACGCCACTCACCCCCTGCAAGATGATCCGGAAGCACAATCAAGCTGGTCGTTCGGCCCAGACAAGATGCGCCAGCCGGCGCCTGCCAACTGAGCCACACGACCCAGCGAAAGTCTGTCAGGCGCTTGATCGGCTGACCTGCAAGGCTGCTCGATGGATCACCAAGCACCACCAGGCCGGCATCGTCTAGCATCAGAATGCGCCCGCGCTTGCGTTGCTCCTCGCTTACGAAGCTGGCCAGTGAGACCACGATCGCGAAACTGAAGGCCGCACCGAGCCATGTCGATTCGATACCGAACTGACATACGCCAAGGAGTGCTAGATGGGCAACGCCGCCCACCAACAACAGCGTAGGCGATGGCGTCAGCCGCAGGCTCAGATGGGCGTGCATCCGGGCAGCCCGGCCGCGCCCGGAAGCGCGGCGGCTGAAAACCTGTCAGATGCGGCGGAAGGCCAGGGTGCCGTTGGTGCCACCGAAGCCGAACGAGTTCGACAGGGCCGCACGAATCTCCATTGGCCGCGCCGTATTGGCCACGTAATCGAGATCGCAAGCTTCGTCCTGATCGAAAATATTGATCGTCGGGGGCGAAATCTGATGATAAAGCGCGAGCGTCGAGAACACCGCCTCGACCCCACCAGCAGCCCCCAGCAGGTGACCGGTCATCGACTTGGTCGAGTTCACCGCGATCGACTTCGCACGCTCGCCGAAACAGCGCTTCACCGCCGTCGTCTCGGCCAGATCGCCCAAAGGCGTCGAAGTACCGTGGGCGTTCACGTAGTCGACATCGGCCGCTACAAGACCACCATCGCGCATCGCACTGGCCATGCAGCGTGCAGCCCCCGAGCCGTCTTCCAGCGGCGCAGTCATGTGATGGGCATCGGCGCTCATCCCATAGCCGGCCACTTCGGCGTAGATGCGGGCGCCGCGGGCCTTTGCATGTTCATACTCTTCGAGCACCAGCACCCCGGCGCCTTCGCCGAGCACGAAGCCATCGCGACCTTTGTCCCACGGCCGGCTCGCGGTGAGCGGATCGTCGTTGCGGGTTGAGAGCGCCTTGGCCGAGGCGAAACCACCGATGGCAAGCGGTGTGACCGTCGATTCGGCCCCGCCGGCAACCATTACGTCGACATCGCCGTATTGAATCAGCCGCGCAGCCTCACCGATACAGTGGGTCGCGGTGGTGCAGGCGGTAACCATCGCCAGACAAGGTCCCTTGAGACCGAACATGATCGACAGGTTGCCCGCAATCATGTTGATAATAGTGCCCGGAATGAAGAAGGGCGAAATCTTGCGGTGTCCGGCACGCAGGAAATCGTCGTGGGTCGCCTCGATCATCGGCAGACCGCCGATGCCCGAGCCGATATTCACGCCAATACGCTCAGCGTTCGCATCCGTGACTTCGATACCCGAATCACGAATGGCCTGAATGCCTGCTGCCAAGCCGTAGTGGATGAATACATCCATACGGCGCGCTTCCTTGGCAGACAGATAGGCGTCGATGTCGAAGGCTTTCACCTCACCCGCGATCCTGACGGGAAAGGCGGATGCATCGAATCGGGTGATAGGACCGATTCCGGAACGGCCATTGACAATGTTGTCCCAAGCTTCCGGAATTGTGTTCCCGACCGGGGAGATGATGCCAAGGCCGGTAATGACGACTCTGCGACGGGTCAATGTTCGCTCCGGTTTCGTTTCAGTTACTTCGAATTACTTCTTGAGATGGGCGTTGACGTAGTCAATCGCCTGCTGAACGTTGGTGATCTTCTCGGCTTCTTCATCCGGAATCTCGCACTCGAACTCTTCCTCGAGCGCCATGACCAGTTCAACCGTATCCAGCGAGTCCGCGCCCAGATCATCCACGAACGACGAATCGTTCTTGATCTCCGATTCGTTCACGCCAAGTTGCTCAGCGACAATCTTCTTGACGCGCTGTTCGATGTTCTCCATGGAGAAACTCCTTC
>JAEUNS010000471.1 GCA_016790005.1 Zoogloeaceae bacterium | reverse complement strand
GGACGCAGGCCCGGCCTCGAACTTGCCCATCAGGGCAAGCCGATCGGGCTGCAGGAGTGGGGTCTGCAGTTGCTGGATCGCATCGAAGCCTGCGCCAGACTGCTGGATACAGCGCATGGCGACGACCTGCACCACCAGGGGCTGGTAAGTCAGCGCGCCAAGCTGCTCGATGCCAGCATCACGCCTTCGGCTCGCGTGCTGCAGAGCCTAGATGAAGACAAGCTAAGCTTCTTCGCCTTTGCCCAGCGCCAGTCCGAACGCCATTCCGACTGGTTTCGAAGCCGGCCGCTGGACGCCGAGCACGAGCAGCGTTTCGAACGCGCAGCCCAAGCGTCACTGGCTTCACAAGAAAGAATGGAGCGCGAGGACCGAGGCAGCTTCGACGAGTTCGTCGCACGCTACATGGCTGCGATCGGGGCATAGGGAATTCGACAACGGCTCGAGGGCCTTCACCAATATTGAGTGATTACGCCCCTGGCCAACATTGAAACCGATTGTCGCCCGCACAAGCGAGCCTTGTTCAACGTAGCAGTCCACGGCTGGTGTAGGGGATCCGGCTAATTGCCTGAGCGAACAGCTTGACCCGTTCGGCGCGTATCGCAATTACCTGCTTGACTTTCAGCGAAACCCAGGTGACTGCCCCTGCCGACCGGCTCGGCTGTGGCAGAGTTCGACGCCTGATGGGGTTACGAGCCCTCGATCACACGTGCAACATCACCTTGGCACACGGCGCACTTGCCCACCAGCAGCAAGCTGCCGCCCTTGATAGCACCGGTGAAGTTGGCGATGGTTGTTTCATGACCGCAATGTCCGCACCAGACGTTGGAGAGTATTCGCTGGCGGATATCGGCAGGGATAGATTCCCAGCGCTGGCGGGCTGGCTTAGTGAAAGCAGGCAGAGATTCGATGGTCATGGCTCAGCGTACCCAGCGACGGGCGTCCTTCAATAGCAGCAGCAGTTGCCTCTCGCGCAGCGGCGAGGCGATGAACCCGAACCGGGTGTAGAACTGCGCAGCCTCCTCATCAATGGGATGGGTCAGCATCGCACGAGTGCCGGCTTGCTCGGCAATCAGCATTGTGCGCCGGATGGCATCCTGCAACAGGCCGAAGCCTATGCCGCGCCCCTGATCCTGCTGGGATACAGCCAGCCTTGCCAAGATCACCACAGGAACAGGGTATTGACCCATTCCTTTGCGGATGCGTTCTGGGGCTTCAATGGTATCGACCTGGCCGACGGTTAAACTAAAATAGCCTGCGACCCGGCCGTCCTCCGCAACCACAAAAGTCTTGGCCGAGCCACTGCCTTCGGCTTGTCGGGCGTGGCGTAACAACCAGTCGTTCAGCGCGGGCTTGCCGCAGTCGAAAACATCGAATTGATGATTGCCCCCCACCGGTTCCGGCCGCGAAAAACTCACTTGCTGTCCCAGGGTGCCTTGCGGCTGAAGAGATCAGCCAGGCCTGCATTGGCCTGCTCGGGGCGATCCAGCAGGTCCATCAGTGTCTGGTACTGGCTGCCCGAGACCATGAACAGCCGCTGATCGAGCAACGTCTGTTCAGCAGCCAGGCACGCGCTGTCGAGGATGAAATCGGTCAGCGACTTGCGGGCCACTTCGGCAGCACGACGCAGCACCGCCTCCTGCTCAGGGGTAGCGCGCAACCCGAGGCGGGCAGACCGGGCAGACGGCGACGATGCAACGGTAGTCATGGCAGCACTCGTTTTGTTAGGTCAATTGCCTCAATGTTAGTACAAAAGACACACATCATCTAGTTGTAGTGGTCAGCGGTGTAGAGAACAAATAAACTGTCCGGACTTGTAGCAAGTGATCTGTCCGGTCTCATTGTTCGCCAAGGAGGTGGCGATGAGACGGACGGAGTTGCTACAGGAGATTCGGGCGATGCGATTCGAAGAGGCGTATTCAGGGTG
>JAEUNS010000109.1 GCA_016790005.1 Zoogloeaceae bacterium | reverse complement strand
CCACGATGCGCGACCTCGAACTCGCGGCAGAACTGATCCGCTGCATTCATGAAGCTCACGACTAGTTCGACCTCGGTGTTGCCAAGGTTCAGGGCGCGGCCGCTGGGTGCTGTTTCGAGCGCAACCAGCACGACGCCGTCTCGCACCAGCTCACCCTGGAGGGCAAGCGCGGGGGGGCCGGATCTTGCATCCATGGATGTCGGCAACAGGTAGTAGGCGAGCAGTGCCCCCATGGCGAGGAGCATCACCGATGCGAAGGCGGCGCCACCCATGAACCCGCCCAGCCACGCCGCGATGCGTGTCGGCAGTCCGTTACGCGCGGGAGCGGGCGTGGTTGTTCGGCTGCCTGCGGGTGCCGGCAGCGGTGCGCTGATGATTGCAGCGATCAGCTTGGCCGGAACGGGCTCATCAAGTTTGGGGGCGAAGGCCTGACGGGCGAGAACGCCGCTTTCCACCAGTTGATGCAGGCGCGAGCGCAGTCCGGCGTCGGCCGCGAGAGCGTCTTCGACACGCTCGTAATCGGCGTCGGCCGTGAGCTGGGCATCGAGATAGGCGATCAGGGTTTCGTCGTCGATCTGCATGTCAGTCTCCAACGCCGATTGCGTCAGCGAGTTTTCCGCGTGCCCGCGCAAGCCGACTCATGACGGTGCCGATCGGCACATCGAGCGCTTGCGCGACTTCCTTGTAAGACAGTCCGTCGATCGTGATCATCATCAACACCACTCGTTGCTCTTCCGGTAACTGCGCGATCAGCTTGCGCACCACGCGCGCATCGCTGCGCGCCTCGACCACGATCCGTCCGTCTTCGCCCGCCAGCGCCTCCAGCGCCTCGCTGTCGGCCTCGGTCTGCTGACGCTGGCGGGTGCGAAAGTCATCGACCCAGGTCGTTTGCAGAATCCGGAACATCCAGCTCGCCAGACTCGTGCCCGGTTGCCACTGATGCCAGCGCTCGATTGCCTTCAGACAACCGGCCTGCACCAAGTCGTCCGCGGTTTGCGCGTTGCCGGTCAAACCGTAGGCAAACCGGCGCAGTCGCGGGAGCAGGCTCACGAGCTCGGCACGGGGATCGTCGATCGACATTGCTTGTCTCTTATGCTAACAACGGGGAATGAACGAGATTATTCCCGCCCTGAGGCGGAATTTTTTGCTTGTGAGCGCGTTATCGGGATGAGTGGATTCAATTGCAGCCTGCGCTTGATCTGTCAGGCTGGTCTGTAATCAGGAGGCGGATTCTAACATCATGCACACACCAGGCTTTGAGGCGCGGTCGAAAGTGTCGACTACGGGTTTGCATGCGCGGCGATCGCGGGCGGGATTTGTGGGCATTGTGCTTGCGGTCACGCTGTCGCTTGAAGCCGTTGTGCCGACGGTGCTCACCGCAAAGCTATCGCCCTGGCTGATCGGCGCAGCCCATGCCCAGGCAGGCGACGATGGCGATGATGGTGATGACGACGGCGACGACGGCGACGATGGCGGCGGTGCCGCGGGGGGTGGTTCTGGCAGTGGTGGTGATAGCGGCGGTGGTCTGGACCATGAGCCCTTCGAGCCGGTGCCGCGTGTCGACGCCGAAACCTTCATCGCCGACGAGATTCTTGCGCTCAATCCGTCGGCCGCGGCGCTCAACCGGGCCACCGCGCTGGGCGCACGCGTGATCGAACGGATCAACGCTTCGAGCCTGTCGCTGCGCGTGGTGCGCCTGCGCCTGCCGCCCGGGCTGGATGCCCGCACTGCCAGGCAGATACTCGCCGAGCGTGACAGGGCGACCTTTGAGCTGCATCACCTGTACAAGCTCGCACAAAGCGTTGGCGCAGCGGGCTGCACCGGTGCCGCCTGTGGTGCGCTGCAGCTGATCGGCTGGCCCGCAGACACCTCGAATTGTGGTCGCAACCAGTCCATCGGCATCGTCGATACCGCGATCGCGGCCGCGCATTCCGCGCTCGCAGGCGCCAGTCTGGAGACGCGAGAGTTCGTAGATGAGGGCAGCGTGCTGGCCGACGCCGACCACGGCACGGCGGTTGCTGCGCTACTGGTCGGGCGCCCGGGGAGCGCCTTCCCCGGCATGGTGCCGCGTGCGAAGCTGTTTGCCGCCAATCCCTTCCATACCCTGCCGTCGGGCAACGTGACTGCCAGCACCGTTGGTCTGGTCGAAAGCCTCGACTGGCTGGCACGCCAACGGGTAGGCGTAATCGGCCTCAGCCTGGCCGGGCCATCCAGCAGTGTGCTCGAGGCTGCGGTAGCGCGGGTTGCGGCCAAGGGCATTGTGGTCGCGGCGGCGGCCGGCAATGGCGGGCGTAATGCGCCACCGGCCTATCCGGCGGCCTTCGCACGGGTGTTGAGCGTAACCGCGGTGTCGGAAGACCGCCGCATCTATTGGCGTGCAAACCAGGGCGACTATGTCGACTATGCGATGCCGGGCGTCAACGTGTGGACGGTCGAACTTGCGGGCGAGGGCAAGCGTCGCAGCGGCACCTCATTCGCGGTGCCCTTCATGGT
>JAEUNS010000425.1 GCA_016790005.1 Zoogloeaceae bacterium | reverse complement strand
GTCAGACCATAAATGATGATGAAGCCGAGCAACAGGACAAGAATCGCAAGATTGAGCGACACCTGCGCGCGCCATGGCGGGAAAACCACCAGCATGTAGCCGGTGTTGGCATCGGCGAGCATCGCGACACCGACGGCAAGGGCGAAAATCGCAATTACCCAGAACATTGAGCGCATGACCTGTCCTCACCGATTGGCGGTTGCGGTATCGGACTCCGCACCGCTGTTCGTCTGCGGAATGTCGCGCAACGCCCCCGGCGTGCGGGCCTGAACGACGCGCAAGGCGGCGAAGGTATCTTCCAGCGTGGGCGGCTGAGCACTGATCGACTGTTTCTCGAGTTCGGCCAGATCGGCAACCACACGTTTGACCTCTTCCTCGCGCGTGTCGAAGTAACGTTCTATCCAGGCTCGCGCCTGGGCGAGATCGGCGCTGTAGGTGCGGCCGTCGCGCGCGAGCAACGCCAGGCGTGCCGTGAGCAGGCGAATCTTGACATTCTCACGCAGGAAGGTGCTCTGGGCAGGCGCCAGCAGGGCCGGGTCGACATGGTCCAGGCGCTCGAGGCGAATCATTCGCCGGACCTCTTCCCACATATCGGCTGCGAGGGTGCGCATGTAGCCGGTTGCCTGATCGACGATGCCCGCCTCGGTGTCGACCGGGGTAGCTTCAACCGGCTTGCCGATTGCGGCACTCTCACTGAGCGAAAACTCGTAGGCGAGCGGCAAGGTATCGACCTTGGCAAGCAAAATTTCGAGACGCAGCGCAAGGCCCGAGACGTCAACCCGCGGATGCGCCCGCACCGTATCGAGATCCTTGATCAACGCTCGCCGAAGCGCCTGCAGATGGGCCTGATCGGGCATCGCGAGGCGAGCATCGGCTCCCTCGAGGGCGATCAGCGCGGCTTCGAAGTTGCCCGCGAGTTGAAGCTGTTGCGCGGCGATATTGATGGCCTGCTCGACCTCTGCCAGAACCTGGTCGTTGCGCGACCGGGAGTGTTCCTGATAAAGCGCCTCGAGCGCCGCAGCCTGACCCTCGGTAGCGGCGAGCTTGGCATCGAAGCCACCCAGGCGCCCCTGCAGCGCAGCGATCGTCTCCTGGTTCTGACGGGTCAGCGCACGCACTTCTCCGACCGTGACATCGGCACCGGTAAGGCGTTGCGCGAGTTCGTCGCGAAGCTCCTTCGCCAGACCGCGCTGCTCGAAGACCTGCCAGCCACTCAGGGCCGCGACCACCAGCGCGACAAGCGCGATCACGACCGGTGCTCGGCTGGGGGCTGGAGCGGGTGCAGGAGCCTGGAGCTGAAACGGCACCGCGCCCGACTCGGCTTCGCGCACGGGCGGAGCGGAGTCGGACTTATCGGGGGTTTCGGCCGTTGCTGGCGCGTCGTTCCCTGCCGATGCCGTGCCCTCTGCGGGTACGCCCTCGGCTACGGTGGCCTCGGGGGCGGTGGCCGCCTCCTGGGCTCGGGTTTCTGGATCTAGCGGCGTGTCTCGCGCCGGCAAATCCACTTGGTCCGGGGGTACGTCCTGTGCGGGCGTGGCGGACATGTCTTCAACCTCGGATCCCTTGCCGGGCTTGCCGGGAAGCGAAGGCTGAGTGAGCGCGGGTTTCTCTTTTTTCATGTGCACGAGTTTAACCGGAAGTGATTGAAAGTTGCGACTCGAGAGCGTGAACCAGACCCTCGTCCCCCGGGCCGGTGTCAACCACCGACTCGAATCCTGCGTCCCGCGCAAGCGCGGCGATACGTTGATGTGCAGCAAAGACCGGAATGGCGCGCAGGCGCGAGACGCCATCCGGTCCGAGCAGCGCTATCAGATTGCGCAAACCCTCACTGCTGGTGACCGTGATCGCATCCAGGGCACTCGCATCAGCCAGGGCGACGAGGCGACGCGGGTCACCGCTGGGCGGCTTGCGCTGGTAACAAACGACATATTCAACCCTGGCACCACGCGCTGTCAAAACCTCTGCGAGATGCTCGCGCCCGCCGTTGCCACGGAAGATGATTACACGCCGACCGAAAACCTTGTCGGCGGCAAACTCGGGCAGGGCCAGAACCGCTTCGCTGTCGAAACCCTGTTGCGGCGCAATAACATTGGAGAAGCCAAAACGCCTGAGGCAGCGCTCGCTACCCTTGCCGACGGTGGCGACGGCAAGCCCGGGTGGCCATACGCGCAGTGCGAGAATCACCGGCATTGCGTGCTCGACCGCATTCGCACTGACGAAGAAGGCGAGATCGAAGGTCTCGAGGCGTGAGGCGAGTTCAATCAGCGCGGCCGGGTCTTCGCACGGCACGATCTCGAGCAACGGGAAACATTCGGGCACCCCGCCCCGAATCCGGATGGCCTCGCACAGCGCCAGCGATTGCGACGCGGGCCGCGTAACCAGAATACGCTTGCCCGCAAGGCTCGACCGCGCGACGACGCATGCGCTCATGGCGGATTCGCCTAGCCGATCTGGGCCAGGATGTCTGCCGCACCCTGGGCACGCAGTGCATCGGCGAGCGTCAGGCCGATGCGCTCGGCGTCGTCGAGCGCCCCCTCGCACTCCGCCTGGACCATACGGCTGCCATCGGGCAGTGCAACGAAGCCACGCAGGCGGATCCGGCCAGCGAAACACTCGCCATAGGCACCTAGCGGGACTTCGCAGCTTCCGGCGAGGGCACGCGACAACGCGCGCTCGGCACTCACACAACCGGCCGACTCAGTGTCATGCAGCGGATTGAGCCAAGCCACCAGATCATCGCGCCCGGCCAGGCATTCGATACCGAGCGCGCCTTGGCCGGCAGCGGGCAGCGACACCTCGGCCGACAGCACACCGCGTATGCGCTCGCCGAGCCCCAGTCGTTTCAGGCCGGCCGCCGCGAGAATGATTGCGTCGTACTGACCTTCGTCCAGCTTGCGCAGCCGGGTGTCGAGGTTGCCGCGCAGACTGGTCACACCGAGATAGGGAAAACGAATGTGTAGTTGCGATTCACGCCGCAGTGACGAGGTTCCGACCACCGCCCCGGGCGGCATGTCGTCGAGGCTGTCGTAGCGGTTCGAAACGAAGGCGTCGAAGGGCTCCTCGCGCGCCGAGATCGCTGCCAGCCTGAATTCGGGCGCGAGCGTCATCGGCACATCCTTCATCGAATGCACGGCAATGTCTGCCCGCCCTTCGAGCAGCGCCGCCTCGAGCTCCTTGACGAACAGCCCCTTGCCGCCGACCTTGGCCAGCGGACGATCGAGAATCTGATCACCGCGCGTGGTCATGCCGAGCAACTCGACCCGACAGGCGGGGTACAGCGTCTCGAGCCTGGATTTGACATGCTCGGCCTGCCAGAGCGCGAGACGACTCTCACGGGTTGCGATGACGATACGCTCGGGCAAACTGGCGGCGGGTTTCGACTGGATCACGGGCTAAGGACTCTTCACGACAAGGGTTTGAATGCTGCAATGCAGCATCTTGGTCGAGCGTCGCTGCGCTGTTGGGCAAGGCATGACACTCCAGAAACGCGCTCGATTCTAGCATGCGCATAATGTATCGCCGGTACCACCCAACCCATGAGTTCGCGATCGAGCTTGGGCGCCGATGCGCTTGCGTAACGCTATTGGTAACCGAAAACCAGGTACAGAAAAATGATCCAGAACAAGAACCAGCCATCTCGCCCGGATCAGAGGCGAAGCGCCTGTCGGACCGCCGGCCACTGCCTGCGGCTCACCGGCAGGCGCTCGCGGGTTCCGTTGACCAGTATGCTCCAGTGGCCCTCGCCCTCTTCGTCGGGGCTGCGCTCCACGCCTGCGACGGCCCCGCGGGCCACCAGGCAGTTGCGATGAATGCGCACGAAGCGATCGGGGAATTCCTGCTCGATCTGCACCAGTGACTCATCGAGCAGGAACTCACGCGCCATGGTTGTCGCGGTGACGTATTTCTGCTCGGCCCTGAGAAACAGCACGTCGACGACCGGCACCAGCAGGATGCGCCCCCGTTCGGTCACGCTGAAATGCTGGCGCGCGCCAGGCGCGAGCGCCGACAGGATCTGGCCATCGGTGGGCGGGCGCTTGCGCGCGCGCGCGAGCGCCTCTGCCAGACGTTCCGCACGCACTGGTTTCAGCAGGTAGTCGGCGGCGGCAAGCTCGAACGCAGATACTGCGTACTCGTCATAGGCGGTCGTAAAGATCAGCGCCGGAGGCGATTCGAGATGCGCCAAATGGCGGGCGAGTTCCACCCCGTCCATGACTGGCATGCGGATGTCGGCCAGCACCACGTCGGCCTCTGCCGTGTCGAGCAGGCGCAGCGCTTCGACACCGTTCGCGGCCATGCCGATCAGCTCGCTCGGTTGCGTCGTGGCGATGTCGCCCAGGAGATCGCGCAGTCGCATCCGGGCCGGAGCCTCGTCGTCGACGATCAGCACTCTCAACGGCGTTTCGGTCATCCCTTGTGGCTCCGGTATGGCAGACGAATGGTCACCCGATAGCGACCGCCGCGCACGTCCTTCTCGAGCCTCGCATCGAGATCGAAGAACAACATCAGCCGCTCGCGGATGTTGGCGATCGCCATGCGGTTGCCGGCATGATGGCGTTGATCATCACTTTCCATGGGGTTTTCCACCTCGAGCCAGATCTCGGTGCCCCGCTTGCGAGCCCGCACCACCACCTCGGTCGGCCCACTCGCGAGTTCCACGCCATGATAGACCGCGTTCTCGAGCAAGGGCTGAAGCATCAACGGCGGCACCAAGGCATCACGCGGACAGCCGTCGAGCATCCATGAAACCTGCAGGCGATCACCCAGACGCAGTTGCTCCACTTCGACGTAATGCTCGCACAGACGAATTTCGTCGCCAAGCGGCACCAGATTGCGATTGTCTCGCATCAGCGCCCGAAACAACTCGGCCAGTTCTTCAAGTGCGCGCTCTGCCCGTCGAGGGTCGGAGCGAATCACGCCCAGCACCCCGTTTAACGCATTGAAGAGAGAATGCGGGCGAATCCGCGCAGTCAAGGCCATCAGGCGCGCCTCGGTCAGTGCGGGCGAGAAACGCTGATTGCGGCAATCCAGGTAGGCCATGCACACTACGCAGGCGGTGAGCCCCCAAGCGATTTCGCGCCACAGCCCAGACTCCGCGCGCCCTCCGTCCA
>JAEUNS010000398.1 GCA_016790005.1 Zoogloeaceae bacterium | reverse complement strand
AGCAATGAATCCTTCGATACCGCGCCGCTGTTCGGTGCGACCTTCTCGACCCGATTCTGAACAAACGGTTCAGGTTGAAGACATCGCATCCAGACGCGCGAGCCACGGCGCGCGCGTCGCTGCATCCACAAAGCTTGCCTCGAGGCTATTGCGCGCGATTTGT
Source organism: Zoogloeaceae bacterium (assembly GCA_016790005.1). Classification (GTDB taxonomy): domain Bacteria; phylum Pseudomonadota; class Gammaproteobacteria; order Burkholderiales; family Rhodocyclaceae; genus UBA2357. Next base: position 4,366 of record JAEUNS010000398.1, on the reverse strand, counting down.
TTGAGTTCGGCCGCGTTCAGCCCAAGTGCGCGCGCGCTCTGCAGGTAGTTTTCAGCGATATAGCCACCGAAATAGGCCGGATCGTCGGAATTGATCGTCACCTTGAGTCCGGCGTCGAGCAGTTGCTTCAGATTATGGTGTTCAATCCGGTCGAACACGCACAGCTTCACGTTCGACAGCGGGCACACCGTGAGCGCGACCTGCTCGTGTGCGAGCCGTCGCATCAATGCCGGATCGTCAGCGGCGCGCACGCCATGGTCGATGCGCTCGGCCTTTAGCAGGTCCAGGGCCTCGACGATGTAGGCTGGCGGGCCTTCTTCGCCGGCATGAGCGACTACATGCAGCCTGAGTTCGCGGCAGCGCTCGAACAAACGCGCGAACTTGGCCGGTGGGTGGCCTTTTTCGGACGAATCGAGCCCTACGCCATGAATCCGCCCGATATGCGGCAACATCTGTGCGAGCGTGGCGAAGCCCTCTTCTTCGCTCAGATGGCGCAGAAAACACATGATCAGGCGCGAACTGATGCCGTAACGGCTCATTGCCTCTGCGCCGGCCCGCTCGAGCCCTGCGAGCACGGTCTCGATTGAGATACCGCGCCCGGTGTGGGTCTGGGGGTCGAAAAACAGCTCGGCGTGCACGACGCCGTCGGCATGGGCGCGGGTGAAATAGGCAAAAGCCAGGTCGTAATAGTCCTGCGCGTGAATCAGCACCGCCGCGCCGGCGTAATAGAGATCGAGAAAACTCTGCAGGTCGGTGAAGGCATAAGCTGCCCGGGTTTCGGCGACGCTGGCCCATGGCAGCCGAACCCCGTTGCGGTGTGCCAGCGCGAACATCATCTCGGGCTCGAGGCTACCCTCGATGTGCAGGTGCAACTCGGCCTTGGGCAAAGCACGAACAAAGGCGGCAAGATCCATTTGGTGGCCTCCGGGGCTGGTGGCGTTAACGTGAAAACCGCCGTGGCGATTCACTGCGCTCCCCTCGCCCGCTTGCGGGAGAGGGCTTGGGGGTGAGGGAACGGTCTGGCGGCTTTCATGATTCGGGGTGGTCAGCCGCCATGATCGTCAGCCGAGGTTGATAGGGTCTTTGATGATACTGCTTCGCACATCGTCAACAGTGAACTGCGGTGTGCATGGATGGGCCGAACATGGTATTTTCTTGCGCGGTGTCGCGCTGTTTCCAATGTTGAGTATGGCGGCAGGGTCTGCATATAAGTTCGCCCCAACCGGGTCTATTAAAAACGAGGGAATACAAATGGCTGCAGGGAAGTCGAAGATCATCTACACACTTACCGACGAGGCGCCGCTGCTGGCGACTTGTGCGTTCCTACCGATCATCCGGACCTTTGCGGGGCCGGCTGGCGTCGAGATCGAGAAGGCAGATATCTCGGTGTCCGCCCGTGTGCTCGCAGAGTTTTCCGATTACCTCAATGATGACCAGAAGGTGCCGAACACCCTGGCCGCACTGGGCAAGAAGTGTCTGGAGCCTGACACCAACATCATCAAGCTGCCCAACATCAGCGCATCGGTCGCGCAGCTGAAGGCCTGCGTCAAGGAGCTGCAGGAAAAGGGCTACAAGGTTCCCGATTATCCGGAAAACCCGACCACCGACGAAGAAAAGGCCCTCAAGGCGCGCTTTGGCAAGTGCCTCGGTTCGGCCGTGAACCCGGTGCTGCGCGAAGGCAACTCCGACCGTCGTGCGCCGATGGCAGTCAAGAACTACGCCAGAAAGCGTCCTCACTCGATGGGTGAATGGAAGCAGTGGTCGCAGACCCATGTATCGCACATGCACGCTGGCGATTTCTACCACGGCGAAAAGTCGATGACGATCGACAAGCCGCGTGAAGTGCGCATGGAACTGATTGCCAAGAACGGCAAGACCACGGTGCTGAAGCCCAAGCTTGCGCTGCTCGCGGGCGAGATCATTGACTCGATGTTCATGAGCAAGAAGGCGCTGTGCGAGTTCTATGAAAAGGAACTCGAAGACTGCCGCCAAGCCGGCATCCTGTTCTCGTTGCACGTCAAGGCGACGATGATGAAGGTGTCGCACCCGATCGTGTTCGGCCACTGCGTCAAGATCTACTACAAGGAAGCCTTCGAGAAGCACGGCAAGGTGTTCGACGAGCTGGGCATCAATGTCAATAACGGCATGGTCGACCTCTATGACAAGATCAAGACCCTGCCGGAATCGCAGCGCGACGAGATCATCCGCGACCTGCACGCCTGCCAGGAACACCGTCCGCGCCTTGCGATGGTCGACTCGGCCAAGGGCATCACCAACTTCCATTCGCCCAACGACGTGATCGTCGATGCCTCGATGCCGGCGATGATTCGCCAGGGTGGCAAGATGTGGGGCGCCGACGGCAAGCCCTACGACAGCAAGTGCGTGATGCCGGAATCGACCTTTGCCCGCATTTACCAGGAGATGATCAACTTCGTCAAATGGCATGGCAACTTCGACCCCAAGACCATGGGCACCGTGCCGAACGTCGGTCTGATGGCCCAGCAGGCCGAGGAATACGGTTCGCATGACAAGACCTTCGAGATTGTCGAAGACGGCATCGCCAACATCGTCGACAACGCCACCGGCGAAGTGCTGCTGACACAGACGGTCGAAGCCGGCGACATCTGGCGCATGTGCCAGGTCAAGGACGCGCCGATCCGCGACTGGGTCAAGCTGGCCGTTACCCGCGCCCGCAACTCCGGCATGCCGGCGGTGTTCTGGCTCGACCCCTACCGTCCGCACGAGAACGAGCTGATCAAGAAGGTCGAGCGCTACCTCAAGGATCACGACACTTCGGGTCTTGAGATCCACATCATGTCGCAGGTCCGCGCGATGCGCTTCACGCTCGAGCGGGTCATCCGTGGCCTGGATACCATCTCGGTGACCGGTAACATCCTGCGTGACTACCTGACCGACCTCTTCCCGATCATGGAGCTGGGTACTTCGGCCAAGATGCTGTCCATCGTTCCGCTGATGAACGGCGGTGGCATGTACGAAACCGGTGCCGGTGGCTCCGCGCCCAAGCATGTTCAGCAATTGACCCAGGAGAATCACCTGCGCTGGGATTCGCTCGGAGAGTTCCTGGCCTTGGCGGTGTCGCTCGAAGAACTGGGTATCAAGCAGGACAACCCGCGTGCCAAGCTGCTGGCCAAGACGCTCGACGCCGCAACCGGCAAGCTGCTCGACAACAATAAGTCGCCTTCGCCGAAGACCGGCGAGCTCGACAACCGTGGCTCGCAGTTCTATCTGGCGATGTACTGGGCACAGGAACTGGCCAACCAGAGCGAGGACAAGGAGTTGGCCGGGCACTTCGCCAAGCTGGCCAAGTCGCTGAGCGACAACGAGGCGAAGATCGTCGCCGAATTGAAGGAGGTGCAAGGCCGGCCGGCGGATATCGGTGGCTACTACAAGGCCGATTCCGAGAAGTGCAAGGCGATCATGCGCCCGAGCCCGACGCTGAATGCGGTGCTGAAGGCCGTGCGCGTCTAAGCCCAGTCGCGACGCGCCAGCGTCACGAAAAACGCCCGCAGGCTCTTTAGCTGCGGGCGTTTTTCATCAGCCAATGAAAATGACTCAATGATAGTCCTGCTCTCGTTGGTGTCGTACCGCCAGGTCAGCTGCTTCGGGCACGAGCAGCCAGTGCGTCATGAGTCGGCGTCCGAAGGCCCGATGTCTTGCACGGCTGGACGCGGCATCGACCTACCACGTACGCGGGCGCGCAGATAGTCTGTGAAGGCGGTGCCGTCCTCGGCCTGGCCACTGCTGATCAGCTTTTCAGCCGGCCCGTAATAAGCTGCGCAAACATCGTTCGGCATCGCGCCAAACACCTGTTTGTTCAGAAGCTGCCGGTAAAGCGATAGCGCGCAGCCGGATGCCACATCGTCGCGACCGAGGCGACCTGGCCTTGTGAAAGCGTCTGGCGGTGCAGCACCAGGCAGGGCTCCGTCATGTTCATGCGCAGCATCTCGCTGACCGCGTGGTTCGGCAGGCATGCCTCGATCGAGAAGCTCACCCCTTGCAGCGGTGCGACCCGCATCAGGTATTCATTGGGGGTCTGGGTGGCGAAGTCGAGCGTCATGTAGTCTGGCGCCACTTGCGGGTTCACATGACGGTCCTCCACCTGGATCGGCAGCTCATCCTCGAAATGCACCACCACCGAATGGAACAGCGGCTGGTCTGGCGCAATCCCGAACTGGCGCGCCAGCGCTTCGCCCGCCTTGCCGCGTGTCAATGACTGCAGCTCGCTGCGGTGGCGGTGGCCACGCGCGGCGATCTCCTCGGCGATGTTGCGGATCGCGACCAGCGTCGACTGGTATTTCTGCTGCGCCACATAGGTGCCCGAGCCCTGCACCCGCTCCACGATGCG
>JAEUNS010000369.1 GCA_016790005.1 Zoogloeaceae bacterium | reverse complement strand
GTGTCGTCGCCAAACCAGCCTGAAACATCGCCATCTATCGAAATCCGGTTGTCATCCCAAAACGCGATCAGCTTCGACAGCCGCTGCACCCCCGCGAACGAGGCCGCCTCGTGGCTTACGCCTTCCATCAGACACCCGTCGCCGAGAAACACCCAGGTGTGATGATCCACGACCGCATGTCCCTCGCGATTGAACTCGCGCGCCAGTAGCCTCTCGGCCAGCGCCATGCCCACCGCATTGGTCAGCCCCTGACCGAGCGGGCCGGTGGTGGTCTCGACGCCTGGAGTGAGTCCATTCTCGGGATGCCCTGGAGTCTTGCTGTGAAGCTGGCGAAAGCGCTTGAGCTCGGCGATCGGCAGATCGTAGCCGCTTAGATGCAGCAGCCCATAGAGCAGCATCGAGCCATGACCATTCGAAAGCACGAAGCGGTCGCGGTCGGCCCAGTCGGGCGCGTTCGGATCATGCCGGAGATGGCGGTTCCACAGCACCACGGCGATATCGGCCATGCCCATCGGCATGCCGGGATGACCGGACTTCGCCTGCTCTACCGCATCGATCGCCAGAAAGCGCAGCGCGTTGGCACACAAGGAATCGATCACATGTTCTCTTTTCATGACGAGGCCTTCCCGACGAGTTTGCGGCGACGCTCGATGAGCCGCCAGATGAATGGAGTGAAGATCAGCTGCATCGCCAACTCCATCTTGCCGCCCGGCACCACCACGGTGTTGGCACGGCTCATGAAGCTGTCCCTGACCATGTTGAGCAGGTATTGAAAGTCGATACCAGCCGGATTGGCGAACCGGATCACGACCATGCTCTCGTCTGCGGTCGGCACCGCGCGCGCGATGAACGGGTTCGATGTATCCACCATCGGCACCCGCTGAAAGTTCACATGGGTGCGGGCAAACTGCGGGCAGATGTAGTGCACATAGTCGTTCATCCGCCGCAGGATGGTGTCGGTGACCGCCTCGGTCGAGTAACCCCGCATGCTGCGGTCGCGATGCAATTTCTGGATCCACTCGAGGTTGATGACCGGCACCACGCCTATGAGCAGATCGGGGTATTTCGCAATATTGGCGGTGTCGGTAACGACTCCGCCATGCAACCCCTCATAAAACAACAGGTCACTACCGACCGGCAGATCCTCCCAGGGGGTGAAGGTACCGGCCTCCTGCTTGAAAGGCTCGGCTTCCTCGGCGCTGTGAAGGTACTTGCGACGGCGGCCGGTACCGGATTCGGCGTAACTGCGAAACAGATTCTCGAGCTCACCGAACAGGTTGGCCTCGTCGCCGAAGTGGCTGAAATGGCGATGTCCGCTGGCCTCGGCTTCGGCCATCTTCTGGCGCATGGCCTTGCGGTCAAAAGCATGAAAGCTGTCGCCCTCGATGATTGCCGCCTTGACGTTCTCGCGTCGAAAGACCTCTTCGAAGGTTCGTTGCACAGTGCTGGTACCGGCACCGGATGAGCCGGTGATGGCCACGATCGGATGGCGTTCGGACATGGCAGTCCCCCTTATGGCGTCGAAAGGTCAGTGGGTGCGAAACAGGCTGCGGGTGTTGAACAGCGGCATGTCGGTAAAGTCCGCTTCCTCGTCCGGCGCGGCGTGATAGCGCTCGATACGTTCGACCTCTTCGCGACTGCCGAACACGAAGGCAATGCGCTGGTGCAGGCTCTCCGGCACTTCCTCGAGCACCGGCCGCACCCCGGTGGAAGCCCGCCCGCCGGCCTGCTCGATCAGCATCCCGATCGGATTGCATTCATACAAGAGGCGCAGGCGACCGGGTTTCGATGGATCCTTGCTGTCACGCGGATACAGAAACACCCCACCGCGCATCAGAATGCGATGGGTCTCGGCCACCAGCGAGGCGACCCAGCGCATGTTGAAGTCCGCCTC
>JAEUNS010000061.1 GCA_016790005.1 Zoogloeaceae bacterium | reverse complement strand
AAGCGCAGGCTGCGCGGAATGCTGTCGAGCAGCCATTGGCGCAAGCGGGTGAAGCTCATCACCATGAACAGCACGCCGGCCAGGAACACCGCGCCCAGCGCGACCTCCCAGCTATAGCCCATCTCGCCGACGACGGTATAGGTGAAGAATGCGTTGAGCCCCATGCCCGGCGCAAGCCCGACCGGCCAGTTGGCGTAAAAACCCATCAGCAGGCAGCCAAGCGCGGCGCCGATGCAGGTCGCGACGAAGGCGGCCCCCTGGTCCATGCCGGCCATCGCCATGATCTGAGGGTTCACGAAGATGATGTAGGCCATCGTGATGAAGGTGGTGAGGCCGGCCAGCAGCTCGGTGCGCACGTTGGTGCCGTGCGCGGTGAGCCCGAAACGGCGCTCCAGCCAGCTGTCCGTTGCCGGGGGAAGCGCGGCGGCCGGATCGATGGAGGCGGAAGTCTGTGTCTGCATAGAGAATCTCCTTGCATCCGGTTAGCATCTGAAACCGGAATCGTGTCTGACTTTGTCATTACCCGACCAGGACCGTTGGGGATCTGCCGGAGCGCATTGAAACTTGCCGGAGCATTTTTGTAGACAATATTGGCTACGACAATGGCCCTAGTCTAGACAGGGAAGATCCTTTCACCCAATACCGAATTCCTGATACCAGTTATCAGTTCCGCGACAGCTTCTGCTCAACGCAAGGCGGGGCTGCCCCGGGTGCTTTTGTTCCACCGTGGGCAAAAGCGAAAAGGCGTCATCCGGCAGCGCTCGAAAGTGTGGCGCTTGCTGCGTTCAGATCGGGTTGTCGACCGCGTCCAGCCCGAGCAGGCGGGCAATGTTCGAGTCGCTGCGCTTCGCGCCCGGATCGAGCGCCAGCCGGCCCTGAAGGTGGCCAACATGTTCGATCATCAACGCCTTGGCGCGCTCGACGTCACGCGCAGCAATCGCATCGAGGATCTGTGCATGATCGCTCAGGGCGCAAGTAGGCTGTGAAGCCTTGCGATGGGCCAAAACCACCAAGGGCGTGCGGGTGACGATTTCGTCGAGAAAGGCGGCGAGCACGGTATTGCCAACCGCATCGGCGAGCTTGGTGTGAAAATCGATCGACAGCCGCAATGCCTTGCGCAAATCACCATCGGCATAGGCCTGCTGCTCACGCTTGACCAGGGCCCGCAAGCGTTCGATGTCGGCATCCCTGAGGCGCTCGACCGCCAGTTCGACGATCGCTGCTTCGATGAAGCGGCGCGCGGTAAAGAGATCCCGCCCCTCGGCGGCAGACGGATGGGCGACGAACACACCGCGGTTAGGCTCGTGGCTGACCAGACGAAACACCTCCAGCCGCGACAGCACCTGCCGCACCACCGCCCGATTCACGCCAAAGGCATCGGCCAGTGCCTGCTCCTTCAGTTGCAGCCCCGGTGGCAGACGCTGATCCAGCACCGCATTGCGCAGTGACTCGAACACCCGCTGCACCTCGTCGATCGCCTGACTTCCGGCGCGCCGACGCGCCTGGCTCGCTCCGGATGCAGGGCCTTCGGACCTGTCTGCCGTCTCGTTTTTGTTTTCGCTCACGTTTCTGGTGTCCCCCCGCCGGCCCTCAGCGTGGCCTTCAGCTTATAGCGATTCCGTGATTCCGCATATTCGCATCAGTCATGCAAACGCCTGCTTCGCCGCGTTCCGCCACCGCCCCTGGTTCTGACTGAAGCCGCATTCTACAAGGCTTGCAGGCTCACCTGCTCCCGGTTCAAGATGGCGTTGTGCGCGCGGCAGCAGACACCACCGCCCTGCACCTGATTGTTGACAATATTGTAGTCGCAAACCAACATCGAATCGTCGCTGCGCCACTTCAGGTTTTCGGCCTCGGCGCCCGACACGAGAATGGCGGAGACACGCCATGCAACCCACCAGCGAGCCCCGTGCCCGCATGAGCTGCACCCACTCAGGACGAGAAGATGGACACCAGCACAATCCGCTTTCTGCTAAATGGCGAGCCGGTCGAGGTTTCCGGCGTCGCGCCGACCACCAGCCTGCTGACCTGGCTACGCACCCAACGCAATCTGACCGGCACCAAGGAGGGCTGCGGCGAGGGCGATTGCGGTGCATGCACCGTGGTCGTCGGCGAGCTCGCCGCCAATGACGAGGCGCTGCGCCTCAGCAGTGTGAATGCCTGCATCCAGTTCGTGCCGGCGCTCGATGGCAAGGCGGTGTTCACGGTCGAATACCTGCGCCAGCAGGCAGGCGGCGAACTTCATCCGGTTCAGCAATCAATGGTGACCTGCCATGGCTCGCAATGCGGCTTCTGCACCCCGGGTTTCGTCATGTCGCTGTGGAATCTCTACAACGACTGCACCGCGAGCAACAGCCGGCCGGGCGATCTGCGCATCCGCAGCGAGCTCACCGGCAACCTGTGCCGCTGCACCGGCTACCGTCCCATCGTCGAGGCTGGCCAGCAGATGTTCGACCTGCCCGAGCTCACACTCGATCGCGACGGCCTGCGCGACCAGCTACGCGCGCTGCGTCGCGACGACACGCTGGACTATGCCCATGCCAATGCGCACTTCATCGCGCCGCGCAGACTGGAGGCGCTGGCCGAACTTCGCAGCCGCCACCCGGATGCAACCTTGCTGGCGGGCTGTACCGACATCGGGCTATGGGTGAACAAGCAGTTTCGCGAGGTCGGGGACCTGATCTACATCGGCCAGGTCGCCGAACTCCGGGAGATTCGCCAGGACGGCAAGATACTCAGAATCGGCGCCGGCGTGACGCTGACCGATGCCTTCTCGGCACTGACCCAAACCTACCCGGAACTCGGTGAGCTATGGGAACGCTTTGCGTCGCCCCCAGTGCGCAACGCCGGCACCCTGGGCGGCAACATCGCAAACGGCTCGCCGATCGGCGACTCGATGCCGGCCCTGATCGCGCTCGGCACCCGGGTGGTGTTGCACAGCGTGCGAGGCACCCGCAGCATGCCGCTCGAGGCGCTCTATCTCGACTACATGAAGAAAGACCTCGCCGCCGACGAGATCGTCGAAGCGCTAGAAGTACCGCTGAACATCCCGACCCAGTGCTTTCGCACCTACAAGCTGTCGAAGCGTTTCGACTCCGACATTTCAGCCGTGTGCGCGGCCTTCTCGATCCGGCTAAGCGACGGCGTGATCAGCATGCCGCGCATCGCCTTCGGCGGCATGGCAGCGACCCCGAAGCGTGCAAGTCGCACCGAAGCCGCAATCGACGGTAGGCGCTGGGACGAGGCCACCCTCGCGCTCGCACTCGCGGCCCTCGATGCCGACTACGCCCCGCTCAGCGACATGCGCGCCAGCGCAGCCTACCGGCGCCGCACGGCCGCCAACCTGCTGCGCCGCTTCTACCTCGAAACCCGTCCAGAGGGGGCGCTCGCGCCCGAACAGACGCGGGTATTCGCCGCCTTCGACACCCTCACCACCACGCCCTGAGGTCGCCCTGATGAAAACCGAACTCCACCCGGCGCAAGCGTCCTCTCCCGCGGCCCACCACGGCCACACCCATGAATCGGCCCATCTCCATGTGTCTGGCGAGGCGAGCTATGTAGACGACCTGCCCGAGCTGGCCGGTACCGCGCATGC
>JAEUNS010000344.1 GCA_016790005.1 Zoogloeaceae bacterium | reverse complement strand
GGGCACTGGGAATTGCTTGCGCGTGACATCATCGCGCAGACATCCATCACGCTCGATGCTGCCGGAATTGCTCCAGATGCAGACCTCTACGTTGTCGAGCAGGAAAATGCGTCGCCCTTCGATATGGCATTCCGCCAGTTCCTGATCACCGAACTGGTCAGCAGCGGCAAGTCGGTGCGCCAGTCGCCCCAGGGTGCTGTCCAGATCGATTACGCGACCCAGGTCGTCCGCCATGACAGCGAACGGCCGCACTTCATTCCGGGTGCCCTCACCGTGATCACCAGTGGTGTGTACGCCGCCTATGGTCTGCGCAACGAGAGTCTGGCGGGTCAGATGGCGGTCGGCTTGGCTGCAGTGGCCCTTGCGGACTACGGCTTGAGCCAGTACTCCGGTGGCCCGACCCACACCGAGTTGATTCTGACGACCACGGTGTCAGCCGGCGATCGTTATGTTTCGAGCAAGTCCGATGTCTATTACATCGAGGAAGACGACGTCGGCCTGTTTGCCAAATGGTTGCCGAGGCCGATGCCCTACGCGAAGGTCATGGAGGTTGTCGGTCAATGAAGTCTACCCTGCTTGTCACGCTGGCTGCGTCTGCGCTTCTCGTGGGTTGCATGACGCCAACCCCCGCCACAAACATGGGCGAGGCAACCTACGAATCGATCGCCCAGGATCAGTTCCTGGCGCACAACGCCGCCGCAGTCGATGCGCTGGTTTCGGGACTGCAGGCCACCTATCTGAGCGATGCGCCGATCCTGGTTGCCACGGTCGTAAACATCAACGATCTGCGGGTGTCGGCGCCCTTGGGCAGGACGCTCTCGGAGCAGTATGCGTCGCAGTTGGTGATGGCCGGTTTCAACGTCAAGGAGTTGAAGCTCAGGGGCGATGTATTCGTGCAGGAGGGCACAGGTGAGTTGCTGCTGTCGCGCGAGATCAAGGACATTGCCCGCTCGCACAGCGCCACGATGGTGCTGGTCGGTACGTACTCGACCGCAGCCAGCCTGACCTACATCAGCCTGAAGTTGGTGCGCACCGAGGACAGTCGCATCATTCGCGCGCATGACTATGCGTTGCCGAACGATCGCGACGTCAAGAGGTTGTTGCAGACTCGCTGAGCTTCTGTGAGGTTCGCCAAAAATAGCCCGCACTGCGGGCTTTTTTTGCGCCTGCTGGGTGAAGAGACTCGGTTCTTCGTTCCGCGACCTCGCCGGGCAGGCGGATCAGGGGGTCGGCTGCGTTCAGTGCCCGTCTTCCTTGGACAGCATGCGGCGGGTACGTTTTGCAGCGAGGTGGATGGCGATCGCGATGACCGGAATCGAAAGCGCGGTGAGCACTTCGGGCGTGATCGGAAGAAAGTCTTTTGCACCTTTGGCGAGGTAGTTCACCAGTTGCGAACCGTAATAGGTGATCGCAAACACTGACAGGCCTTCAACCGTCTCCTGCAATCTCAGCTGCAGCTTCGCGCGATTGTTCATCTGCGCTAGGAGTTCCTGGTTCTGGCGCTCAAGCTCGATATCGACCCGGGTACGCAATAGTTGCGAGTTGCGGGCGATCCGCGCGGACAGATCATCCTGGCGTCGTGCGATCGCGGCGCAGGTGTTGATCGCCGGTGCGAGGCGACGCTCCATGAACTCGCTGATCGTCGGGTATCCGCTCAGTCGCACTTCGCGCAATTCGTCTATGCGTTGCTGTACCAGCCGATAGTAGGCTGCCGCTGCGCCGAAGCGGAAGGTGGTTTTTGCGACCGAACGCTCGACGTCGGCTGCCAGGCGGGTGAGGCGAGCCAGCACCTTGCGCTCGTCCTCGGAGGATTGCGCGGTACCCATGTCATCCATGAGATCAGCGAGTTCGTCTTCGGTGCGCGAAAGCAGGCGCCCGACCTGCTTGGCGACCGGAAATGCAAGCAGCGCCATGACCCGGTAGATCTCGATCTCGAGCAACCGTTGAACCATCCGGCCCGCCTGTCGGGGGGTCAGCGAGGCATCGACCATCAGAAAGCGCGAAAACCCGTCGTGAAGCTGAAAATCGGTGAACACCCAGGCTGCGCCGTCGCCGATCTGCGCGGCGACATGGGTTTGGCCGCCGGGTGAGAGCTGGCTCATGAACCTGTCAGGTGGCACCTCGGATATCGGCTTGACCTCGATATGGGTTGCCGCAATCAACTGACCCGGAATCGCGTCCCGCCAACTCGTCGGCACAGCCAGCAGCGCGTCCACGTCGCTCGCGTCGCCCGGGTACATGTGGCGAAAGAAGGCGTAGCTTGAAAACTCGTTGTGGCGTTGCCACTTGAGCCGAAACTCGGGAGATTCAAGGATCACATGGCCCGTTTCGGTAGTCGGCTCGGGGAGCCCCAGCTGCTGTGCGAGCTGACGCAGATGAATGTCTTCGCGTCCGACGCTGCCGTCGACATGCAGGAAGGCGAGGAAGGTCACGCATTCCGGCACCTGCAGTGGTATCGGCGGACGGGCGTGGATCTCGTCGTTCAGGCTCTTGCGTAGCGGATGTTCTTCGTAACGGGACATGGCGAGTGAGCTCGGGTTGATAGTGCGAACCATACCGCGCGAGCGGCTGCCATGAAAGCCCCACCGGGTAAGGTGCTTCGGGTCCGCCAGAATCTGCGGCAGGCCGACCCGAAGATGCGCTTTACTGCTGGATCGGAATGATCAGGATCTCAACCCTGCGGTTTTGCGCCCGGCCGCTGGCCGTGGCGTTGTCGGCGATCGGGCGGGTGAAGCCGTAACCGACGGATTCGACCCGGTTGCCCGGTACGCCGCGCTGCATCAGATAGCCGGCCACGCTGCTGGCGCGATTCTCGGACAGGGTCTGATTGAACGAGGCCGAGCCGGTGGAGTCGGTGTGACCTTCGACCCGGATCAGGGTGTTCGGATACTGGGAGATACTGTAGGCGAGTTGATCGAGTACCGGGCGGAACTGCGGTTTGACGTCGGCGCGGCCGGTGTCGAAAGTGATGTTCTCTGGCGCCTGAAGACGGATCGTATCGCCTTCGCGCTGCACGTCGACCCCGGTGCCCTGCATCTGGCGACGCAGATCGGCTTCTTGCTGATCCATCTGGTGACCGACCACGCCGCCGACCGTTGCACCGACTGCGGCGCCGATCACTGCACCCTTGCCGCGGTCACTCTTGCTGGAGACCGCAGCTCCAAGCAGCGCACCGCCAAGGGCGCCAATCGTTACACCGGTGGCGGTATTGGCCTGTTCGCCCTGATAGGGATTGTTGGCGCAGCCGGTGACGATGAGGGCGGCGAGCGTCGTAGCGATCAATGTGTTTTTCATGGCCTTGTTGTTCTCCAAGAGACTGGTGCGATTCTGCCGCCTCGAATGCTTCAAGGCGACTTGTGGCTAGTCAGAATTTGTAAGCGCCGAGTTCGATTATTCCATCAATTTCAGATCCGTGTCGCTCAGCAAGGCAAGATCATCCACTTCGTCCACGTCATTGAGAAGCTCGGCCAGGTCGAGGCGCCAGCCGAGTGCGCGAATCCGCTCGATCGTCAAGCGGGCCACCTCGTTCGTGCTCCACGGAATCCGCGTGAAAAGTGACGGTGCGAATCTGCGCAAGCCGAGAAGGGCATAGCCTCCATCGCGGGCGGGATGAATCAGAGCATCGCAGGCGGCGAGCCGGCAGGCCGCCCGGCGCAGCAATTCGGCTGACATCTCGACGCAATCGGTGCCGATCAGCATAACGTCCTCGCCGGCCTGCAGGTGATGTGCGGCTGCGCGCGCCATCCGCGCTCCGAGGTCCCCATCGCCCTGGAAACGGGTATCGATGTTGCCGGGAAGCAGCACAGGGTTCCAGGCGGGGTCGGTGGAATCCGGGTCGGCGCAGAGTTCAACGGGGCCTACGTCCG
>JAEUNS010000001.1 GCA_016790005.1 Zoogloeaceae bacterium | reverse complement strand
CTCTCCCCGCAGCACGTCGATCAGATGGCCGGCGCCGAAGCGTTGCCCGGTGCGATAGACGCATGACAAGGCCTTGCGCGCCGCGTCGGTGGCGTCCCAGGTCTGGGGGGGATTGAGGCAGTTGTCACAGTTGCCGCAGGGCGAGGCGGCTTCGCCGAAATAGGCGAGGAGATGCTGGCGCCGGCAGTGGGTTGCTTCGACCAGGCCCACCAGCACCTCGAGGCGGTTGCGTGCCAGGCGCTTGAAGTCGTCCGATGCCTCGGACTCGTCGATCATGCGCCGTTGCTGCACCACGTCCTGTGCACCCCAGGCCATCCAGGCCTGTGCGGCGAGGCCGTCGCGGCCGGCGCGGCCGGTTTCCTGGTAATAGCCTTCGATCGAACGCGGCAGGTCGAGGTGGGCGACATAGCGCACGTCGGGCTTGTCGATGCCCATGCCGAACGCGATGGTCGCGACCATCACGATGCCGTCTTCGCGCAGAAAGCGCATCTGGTTGCGCCCCCGCTCTTCGACCGGCAGGCCGGCGTGGTAGGGCAGGGCCTTGATGCCCTGCTCGCCCAGCCAGGCGGCGGTTTCCTCGACCTTGCGCCGCGACAGGCAATACACGATGCCGGCCTCGACCGGGTATTCGTCACGGATGAAGGCGAGCAGCTGGCGCCGCGGATCGGCCTTGTCGACGATGGTGTAACGGATGTTGGGACGGTCGAAGCTCGAGATGAAACGACGCGCATCCTCAAGTCGCAAGCGCTGGGCGATCTCTTCGCGGGTCTGGCGATCGGCGGTGGCGGTGAGCGCGATTCGCGGAATCGACGGATAGCGCTCGGGCAGTATCGATAGCTGCAGATACTCCGGACGAAAATCATGGCCCCACTGCGATACACAATGGGCCTCATCGATTGCGAACAAGGCCAGGCGCCGGGTGTCGCGCAGATGGTCGAGCGAGTCGAGAAAGCGCGGCGTCATCAGGCGCTCGGGCGCGACGTAGAGCAGATCGAGATGACCGTTGTAAAGGTCGTTTTCGACCCGCCGCGCGGCATCCATGTCGAGGCTGGAGTTGAGGAAGGCCGCCGCGACCCCGGCCTCGACCAGCGCGCTGACCTGGTCATGCATCAGCGCGATCAGCGGTGAGACGACGATGGCCGTGCCCTCGCGCAAGAGCGCCGGTATTTGGTAGCACAGCGACTTGCCGCCGCCAGTCGGCATCAACACCAGCGCATCGCCGCCACTGGCCACATGCTCGACCACCGCCTGTTGTTCGCCGCGAAATGCAGTGTAGCCAAAAACATGTTCAAGCTTGTGCAACGCGGCACGGCTGGGGTCGGCGAAGGTGGCGGATTCAGTCATGCCGGTATTTTACCGGCAGGGGGCGATGCGTGGCGCAAACGTGAAAGTCGCCGTGGCGACTCACTGCGCTCCCCTCGCCCGCGTGCGGGAGAGGGGTTGGGGGTGAGGGAACGGTTTGGCGGCATTCATGTTTCGGGGTGCTGGGCCGTCATGACCGTTCGCCTGTCAGCCTTTGTGGTTTGCCCGCCATTCGAGCAGTGCTGCCACGGCATCGTCCAGTGAATCGATGATGCGCACCTGCTCGAGTCGCTTGTGCTTGCCCTGGACCGCCGCACCGCCGGCCCATAGTTCGATGCCGGCGGGCAGGAGTCGGTGCAGATCCTTGAGTCCGTCAATCGCCTGGCGCACCGGAAACGCACCGCTGAAGGACAGGGCCACGATGTCGAACTCGCCCGCCACGGCCGCGCTGGCGATGTCCTGAATGGGGGTCTGGATGCCCAGCGACACACAGGTGGCGCCCTCGGGTACCAGCATGGCCTCGACCATCAGCAAACCCAGGCCGTGGAGTTCATCCGGGAAGGTGGTCAGTAGCAGGCGCGGACGTCCGCTGATGTTCGCGTGCGAGCCTATCGCGGTACGCAGAACGTTTTGCACTTGCTCGGTGTAGAGGTGTTCTTCGGGTACGTCGAGTTCGCCCCGCATCCAGGCTTGGCCGATCTCGGCGTTGAGCAGGCACAAGGTGTCTGCGGCAAAGCGCTGCAACCCTTGCTTGAGCAGCATTTGCTGCAGCGAGGCACGTAGCTCGATGCAGCGATGCAGCCTGACCGACTCCAGGAAGGCGGCGACATCGATGACGGAGGACTGAGCGCCCGCCGTCGTTTTGCCCAGATCCGCCAGGTCGAGGAGGTTGGCCAGTTCCTCTAGGCTCGCGCCGACCACTCTGGCCGGACGATTGCCCTGGTCGAGCAGGCGTCGGATCAGGCGCAGCTTGTCCACCTGATCGAAGGGGTAGAGGCGGTCGCCGTTGTCGTCCCGAACCGGGCAGGGAAAGCCGTAGCGCCGTTCCCACACGCGCAGGGTGTCCTTCGAGAGTCCCGTGTCGCGTTCGACTGCCGCGATCGCGAGCATTTGCTCATCTTTGGGTGGCGAGTTCATTTTGTCTTGGACAAACTGTTGACAAGCGGATTGCTTGGAACTATCTTAGGGCTGTCGGGATAACTTGTCTAGGACAAAAATCATGAAAACGCATGTTGCCTCAAGTCGTTCGAAAATGTTTGTCATTTCTTCGCTTGTGCTTGTCGCGGCAGCACTATGGGCAGGCGCAGGGTTTGCCGGGAAGCTTTCGGAGAGCGCCGTCGCTGCCCCTAACGAAAAGGCTTTTGTCGAAGACAAAAATGCTGACCAGGATCTCCGTGAAAAGGTCTTCCTGCATCGTCTTGGCATGGGCCTGCCAGCCGCCGCGCGTGCACGCACTTGATGCCTGCACGGTGGAGTCCCCGCGTAACACCTTTTTTGAATGAATGTTTGCACGAGTGTGCCCACGGCGACCACGTCAAACCTCCCCGGAGACATGCATGAACGCACCAGAGAAGTTTTTTTTGCCAGATGTCCAGGCGTCTGTCGATCACCGCGCACTCGCGATTCAAAGAGTGGGTGTGCGCGGTCTGCGCTACCCCGTCAGCGTCTTGAGCGGGGACGGTGAGGTTCAGCACACGGTGGCGACGCTGGAGATGACCGTCGGCCTCCCACCGGATCTCAAGGGTACACACATGTCGCGCTTCGTCGAAATTATCGAGGCAGAGCGTGGCGCGCTGGATCTGGCCGGTGCAAGAGCGATGTTTGATCAGATGCTCGATCGGTTGGAGGCTGAAAGCGGCCGGATCGAAGCGTGCTTCCCTTATTTCATGCGCAAAGCAGCGCCGGTGTCCGGGGTCGAGAGTCTGCTCGATCTCGATGCGGCGATCATCGTAGAGCGAGTGCAGGGTGGCCGTTCTACTGTGACGCTGAAGGTGGTCACGCCGGTGACGAGCCTGTGCCCTTGCTCGAAGAAGATCTCTACCTATGGTGCGCACAACCAGCGCTCCCACATCACCATCACGGCCCGCTTGCGTGGCGACATGATGATCGAGGAACTGGTGCGCATGGCCGAAGAAGAGGCTTCCTGCGAGGTGTTCGGGCTGCTCAAACGCCCGGACGAAAAGTGGGTGACCGAACGGGCCTATGACAACCCCAAGTTCGTCGAAGACCTGGTGCGCGATATTGCGTTGCGCTTGCGTGCTGACGCCCGGGTCGAAGCCTGGACGGTCGAGTCCGAGAATTTCGAATCCATTCACAACCACTCGGCCTACGCGTTGATCGAGGGGGTGAACTCATGATGGTCGGTGCGGAGCACGGGTGCTCGGGTGCGGCAGTGGGGGCCCGTCAGGCGCCTGCGCGCCGGTTGGGCGTTCCGGTGTCGCTACGAAAGCGGGTGGCCGCGCGCCAAATGCGTGAGCTGCGCAAGCGCAAGTCGCTGGTGCGGCGTTAAGGAGTGCGAGCGTGAAGATGGGTGAGTTGAGCGGTATCGGCCGAGCGCGGCGGCGCGTAGCGGTTGTCGGGTCTGGCATCTCCGGAC
>JAEUNS010000308.1 GCA_016790005.1 Zoogloeaceae bacterium | reverse complement strand
GCAAGGTTGGCGCCGATGTCGGTAAGGTCGAGGTGCGCTTCGCCGGGGAAGTAGGGAATGCCGAAACCGCCGCCGAGGTTGAGGAATTTCACCGGCGATGGCGCGTGCTCGGCCAGGCGCAGGGCCAGCGCGAAGCTTTTTTGCTGGGCTTCGATGATGGCGTCGGGGCGCAGGTTCTGCGAGCCAGCGAACAGATGAAAGCCTTCGAATGCCAGGCCGGCGCGACCGATCTCGGCCAATAGTTGTGGCACCTCTTCGGCGTCGACGCCGAATTGCTTGGGTCCGCCGCCCATCTTCATGCCTGACGACTTGAGTTCGAAGTCGGGGTTGACCCGCACCGCGACCCGCGCGGGCACGCCCAAGTCGGCGGCGGCGCGGGCGAGGACCGGCACTTCGCGAAACGATTCTATGTTGATCAGGATACCGGCGGCGACGGCCTGGCGCAGTTCGGCGTCGCTCTTGCCCGGGCCGGCAAAGCTGACTTCCTGCGGGTTGGCGCCGGCGTCGAGCGCAACCTGCAGCTCGCCCGCCGAGGCAACGTCGATGCCATCCACCAGGCTCGCCATGTGGCACACCAGCGCCGGCATGGGGTTGGCCTTCATGGCGTAGTGGAGCTTGATTTGTGCCGGTAGGGCCGCGCGCAGTTGATTCACCCGCTGGGTGAGCAGGCTGCGGTCATACACATAGAAGGGCGTGCGCCCAACCCGCGCGGCAAGTCGCGACAGGGCTTGATTGCCGACCTGAAGTTCACCGTCGATGACTGCGAACTGAGTCATGGGGGCGTGGGTTGGGCCAGTGCGCGATGAAGTCATGTTCATGAGTGTGCTTGATCTATCAAATTACGTTTGTCTTGGCCGATCCGTTTGGATGAAGTGTGTCATGTTCGCGCATCCAGAACTCCATCATCATCAGAATCCAGACCATCTCGCCGTAGTATCCCGGATGTGCCGGCAGATGGACGTCAAGCAGTTCGCGTATGAATGCGGGGCGCACGATGCCGCGGCTTGCGAAACCGGCCAGCGCTTCGCGTGCGAGTGTCTTGAGGCCGTCGTTCTGGATAGCCCATACGCCGAAGGGCAGGCCGAAGCCGTGCTTTTTCTTGGTGATGATGGCGTCGGGCAAAAAGCCGCGCAGGGCTTCCTTAAAGAACCAGCGCAGGGTCAGGCCCTTGAGTTTCCACTCGGGCGGGATGGTGGTCGAGAATTCGAGCAATTCGTCCGACAGCAGCGGAAAGCCAACGTCGATGCCGGCGAGTTGGGTGGTGCCGATGACCTTGGGCAGGTCGTTGTCGGCCAGCGTGTATCTCCAGTCGTAGGCCAGCATGCGGTTGACCAGGCTGTTGGCATGCGCGCTGTGCCAGGTGTCGCGCTGTTGCACCAGCGGTGAGTTGATGTCGACGCGTGCAAGAAACTCGGGCTCGAACAGATTGTTCATGCCCAGGCGCAACAGCATATTGTACATCTGCATGCGGTCGGGCATGGGTACTCGGGCCTGCTCGACGTAGCTCGCGCCCTTCTTGATCAGCGGGATGCGGTCCATGCCGGGCAGGCCCAGGATGGGTTCGAGCGCGCGCTTGCGCAGCATGCCCGGAATGCTGTCGTACCAGCCGAACACGCGTTGCTTGGCATAGCGGGTGTTGCCACCGAAGAGTTCATCGCCGCCGTCGCCGGCAAGAAGTTTGTCGATGCCCTCTTCGCGCGCGCGCGAGGCGCAGATCCAGGCAGGCACGGCCGACGAGTTGCCGAACGGCTGGTCGTAATGGCTTGCTACCTTGGGGATGCCGTCGAGAAGGTCGGCCGGGGTGACGTAGTATTCGCGGTGATCGGCGCCGAAGTGCAGGGCGGCGATGCGCGCGTATTCCATCTCGTCGTAACCGCTGGCGTCGAACCCGATCGAGTACGAGCGGGCGGGGCGCCCGAGGGTCTTGCACAGCATGCCACTGACGGTCGAACTGTCGGTGCCGCCCGACAGGAAGGCGCCGATGCTGTGGCCTGACGCTTCACGGGTAACGGCATCCTGGATGATCTGCAGGAACCGCTGCTTGCTTTCGGCAAAATCGGGCGTGCCTGCTTCGTCGAAGGCCGGTTGCCACCACGGCATGCACTCTGCGGCGCCGTTCGCCCATTTGAGTACGTGTCCCGCCTGCAGGCGACTCACCCCGTCAAAGATGGTGCGCGGCGCGGGGATCATATGGAAATACAGGTAGTCGAAGATTGCCTGCGAAGACAGCGTGCGCGATGCGCCCGGCACACAATCAGCCCGGTCGGCGAAACTCAGCGCACCATCGCTTTCGGTGTAACAGATGGGCCAGGTGCTGAAACGGTCGGTGGCGAGCCAGGCTTCGCGCCTTTCGGGGTTGATTACGACGACCGCGAAGCGGCCGTATGCCGTGGCCGGTGCGGTATGGGCATGGGTTCTAAAGGCTTCGAGCCAGGCCGCTGCGCGACCAGACTCCGAGGCGATTGAAGCCAGTTGCGTGTTCTGAAACCGAGGTTCGCCCACGCACAGGCAGAGTTCGCCGCGATCCTCGAAGACTTCGATCGGTTCGCGGGTGGCAAGATAGCCACCCGCAAATCGTAGTGCAACGAAACCGCTGGGGGGTTCGGTGTCAGTCTGCGGCAGGTTCGGTCCGCTCAATTGGCCTGAAAAGCGACTTCGCAATGGATTCTCCGTGTTCTTTCGATTGCCGCAAAGCGCGCAACTCGGGCCCGACGCCCGAAAGCGGGGATGGTGGGTGAAACGGGCTTACAGATCAAGCGATGATGTCACATGATTTACACCAAGGGTCTGTGTTTTGGCTATGAATGCGCCGATGTGCTAAGTTGTACACAAATCAGTACGAGCAAGGTGATTCTTATGACCACAACGATGACAGTGCGCCTCGAATCCGACATCAAGGCGCGCCTTGACGAACTTGCAGAGGCGACTCAACGAAGCAAGTCTTTTCTTGCTGCCGAGGCCATTCGGGAATACGTTGAGATCAATGAATGGCAGGTGAAAGAAACACAACAGGCACTGCGCGAAGCTGATGCAGGTGACTTTGCGGACGATGCCGAGCTTGATATTCTGGCCGACAAATGGGGTCGATGAGGATCCGGTGGCTGAGGGCGGCATTGCAAAATCTCGATGCTGAGGCCGATTTCATTGCGCTCGACGACCCCCTTGTAGCCAGGCAGGTGGTAAAGAGGATTCTCGCCGCCGTCGTCTTGCTGGCCGAGCATCCGGGTCTTGGCCGCCCGGGCCGTGTGGCGGGTACGCGCGAACTTGTTGTACCGAAAACGCGTTATCTGGTGCCGTACCGTGTTCAGAACCACGAAATCATCATTTTGCGGGTGTTCCACACTTCGCGCCGTACGCCGAAACGCTGGTCATAGTGGGGCAGCCTCGCTCGAAAGCGCCTTGCGGTCGATCTTGCCATTGGGGTTGCGCGGCAACGGCCCTTCGCGCACGTCGATGTTTGC
>JAEUNS010000274.1 GCA_016790005.1 Zoogloeaceae bacterium | reverse complement strand
CGCAATCGCACCCAACCCAGCCACCACAAGCGCAACGGCAGCTGGATGTCGGCGGCAATGCTGTTTCTGTACGCGGCATGTTTTTCGTTCGCCTATGTGAGCCTCGACACCGGCACCGGCGCGCTGATCCTGTTCGGCATGGTGCAGATCACGATGCTCGCAGCAGCCCTGCTGGCCGGCAAGCACCCCAAGCGAATCGAATGGGTCGGCTGGGGGCTCGCCATGCTCGGGCTCGTCTATTTGCTTGCTCCTGGCGTGAGCGCGCCTCCGCTGCTGGGCGCCACATTGATGGCAGTCGCCGGCATGGCCTGGGGGGTGTATTCGCTGCGTGGCAGGGGCGAGCGCGATGCCCTGGCCGGCACGACCTTCAACTTCGTTCGCACGATTCCGCTGGTGCTGGGCCTTGCGATCATCGGCCTCGCGCACCCGAGCGTATCCGCCTATGGCGCGATGCTGGCATTGATCTCGGGGGCGTTGACCTCAGGCATCGGCTATGCCGTATGGTATTCGGCGCTGCCGGCGCTGACCACATTGCAGGCCGCCATGGTGCAGTTGGCGGTGCCGATCATCGCAGCGGCGGGAGGCGTGCTGCTGCTTGCCGAGCCCTTGTCGCTGCGCCTGCTGGTGGCCGGAGCGCTGGTTCTGGGCGGGATCGCGCTGTCGGTGATCGGCGCGACACGGCCGACCGGTCGGCGGGCCTGACGACGCCATGCGCATGATTGTTAGCCTGGAGGAATGACATTGACGTTTTGGATACTGCTGTCGGCAGCAGCGCTTCTACCGATATGGGCACTGTTCGTCTTCAACCGTCTGGTGCGCTTGCGTAACCAGATGCGCAACGCCTGGGCCGATATCGACGTACAACTCGCCCGCCGCCACGACCTCGTGCCGCAACTGGTCGCGGCGGTCAAAGGCTATGCAAGCCATGAACAGGCGGTGCTGAGCGCAGTCACCGAGTTGCGCGCCGCGGCGATGGCCCAATCCAGCCCGGCACGCCTTTATCCGATCGAGTCCGAGCTCGAACAGGCGCTCACACGCATTTTTGCGCTCAAGGAGGCTTACCCCGACCTCAAGGCGAGCGAAAACTTCATCAAGCTGCAGTCGGCCTTGGTCGAGGTCGAGGACCATCTGCAGTATGCGCGCCGCTTTTACAACGGCGCAGTTCGCGACCACAACGATGCGGTGCAGCGGGTGCCCGACCTCGTGGTCGCGCGCATGTTCGGCTTTCATGACGGCGAGTTCTACCAGCCCGGCGCGGACGCACGCCAATCGCCCAAGGTGACGATGCAATGAATGCCTTTCGCCTGACAGTTGCAACGATCGCGGCCATCCTGCTAAGCCACATGGCGCCAGCGCTGGCGCTCGAGCAGATCCTCAACTATGTGATCGAGGTCGATGTGCGCAGCGACGGCAGCCTCGAGCTTGCAGAGCACATCACCGTCAATGCCGAGGGTAGCCAGATCCGGCGCGGCATCTTTCGCGACTTTCCGACCCGTTACCGTGACCGGCATGGCAACAATGTGGTGGTGGGCCTCGAGGTGCTGAGCGTCGAGCGTGACGGCCGCCCCGAACCGTGGTTCACCGAAAACCAGGTCAACGGTGTTCGTATCAATACCGGCAACGACGATTTCCTCCCGGTGCCCGGCCAGTTTCGCTACACCCTGCGCTATCGCACGACCCGCCAACTGGGCTTCTTCGCATCGCATGATGAACTCTACTGGAACGCGATCGGCACCGGCTGGGACTTCGCGATCGCCCGCGGCGAGGTCAAGGTACGCCTGCCGCAGGCCGTACCGATCGAACGCATGAGCGCCGAGGGTTATACCGGCCCGCAAGGCGCCCAGGGCCAGGCCTACACGGCACGGATCGTGTCACCCGGGGTCGCGCACTGGACGCTCACCCAGCCCTTACAAGCACGCGAAGGCCTGAGCATCGTATTGAGCTTTCCAAAGGGTCTGGTGGCAGAGCCGAGCATGAATCAACGCATCGGCTGGTTACTGCTGGACAACCGCGGCATTCTGGTGGCGCTGGCCGGACTGGTCGTTCTAATCGCCTATTGTGTGCGTCGCTGGCAACAGGTGGGGCGCGACCCGGCCCCGGGCGTGATCATCGCCCGTTATGAACCACCCGAGGGGCGCTCGCCGGCCGAGTTGCGCTACCTGCGACGCGGCGGCTATGACATGCGCTGCTTCACGAGCGACCTGCTGACCAGCGCAGTCGCCGGCAAGGTGGTGATCGAGCGCGAAAACCGGCTGTTGTTCAAGGACCGCTGGCATCTCGAACGACGCGAAGGGGGGGGCAGTGACGGCAGTCTTGCGACCGCATCCGCGCTGCTGTCGAGCCTGTTTTCAGGCAGTCAGGCAAAAATCGAGCTGACCCAGGAGAGTGCCCCGCAACTCATGAAGGCCAGGAGCGCCCATAGCCAGGCACTCGATAGCCGTCTCAAGGGCAGCCATTTCAACCGCAACAACGACAGTGCGGCGATCGCTTTCGGCATCGCGGTAGCGTCTGCAGTGCTCGCACTGGTGGTTTCAGGCGGGGCCGGCGTCGCCGCGATCATTCCGATCGGCATGTTGATGCTGATCGTGGTGCTTGTCTTCCGCAAACAGATCAAGGCGCCGACCCCCGAGGGGCGACGCCTGATCGACGAGGCCGAGGGTCTGAAGCTCTACCTGAGCGTGGCCGAGCGCGACGAGCTCAAGAGCCTGGCGGGCCCCGGCGAACCGCCGCAGCTCGACGCGAAGCGCTATGAGAGCCTGTTGCCCTACGCAGTCGCGCTGGATGTAGAGGATGCCTGGACCAAGAAATTTACTGCCGCAGTCGGGGTGGCGGCTGCGGCGGCAGTCACCTCCGGCATCGCCTGGTATCGAGGGGGCGGGGTCAACGATCTCGGCAGCCTGGCGACCGCAGTCGGAAACGGACTGAACGCGTCGATCGCTTCAGCCTCGACCCCACCGGGAAGTTCTTCGGGGAGCGGCGGGGGTGGTTCGTCCGGCGGCGGGGGCGGTGGAGGTGGCGGCGGCGGGCGCTGATTGGCACCGCTTGCCCCCGTCACTACTCGCCATACGCATTCTCATCCGCAAGGGGCCTACGCCTGTCCAAGGCGAATCCGGGTCTGCCAATTCACTGGTAAAACTACTTATAGAATACTTGGCAAAAAAATACAGAATGTATTGGCAGACGACCGCTTCAATTGCGCACGCGCGAATGATCGAAGCGGTCGTCCAAGCTGCGAACTCATCGTGTCAAGTCGCAAACTGATCGTGAGCGTATCGAAAATAATCCCGGAGACAGCCATGCGAAACTTTGCAACAACCTTGTTTGCAGTGATCATCTCGACCCTGATCATCGGTCCGGTCGCTGCCGAAGAGCCCGTCGTGATCAGGTTCAGCCACGTAGTCTCGCCTGACTCCCCAAAGGGCAAGGCAGCCCTGCGGTTTGCCGAGCTTGCGGCGGAGCGTACCGGCGGCAAGGTGCGGGTCGATGTGTTTCCCAACAGCCGACTCTATGGCGACAAGGATGAGATGGCCGCATTGCTGGCCGGACACGTCGAAATGTTGGCTCCCTCGCTCTCCAAGTTCAGGGTGCTCAGAATCAGCGACTTCGAGGTGTTCGATCTCCCCTTCGTGTTCTCTGACCTGGCCGCAGTCCATCGAGTGACCCAGGGCGAGATCGGCAAGGAAATGCTCACCAAGCTGGACAAGACCGGTGCCATCGGACTGGCTTTCTGGGACAACGGCTTCAAGCAGATGAGTTCCAACCGTCCGCTACGCAACGTCGAAGACCTTGCCGGCCTCAAGGTGCGCATTCAGCCCTCGCTCGTGCTGGACGCGAGCATCAGCGCCCTCGGTGCGCGCCCCCACCCATTGGAATTCAGTGAAGTCTACAGTTCGCTCAAGGCGGGCGTGGTTGAAGCCACCGAAGGGCCCGTTTCGAACTTCTACACCCAGAACCTGCATCGGGCGCAGAAATATCTGACCCTGTCCGATCACGGTTACCTCGGTTACGCCGTCATTGCAAACCGCAACTTCTGGAACGGGCTGCCGTCAGAAACACGCGCAGCACTTGAGAGTGCCATGCGCGATGCCAGCGTCTACGCCAATCAGATCGCGCTCGAAGGCAACGCGGCGGCACTCGAAGCAGTCAAGGCCTCCGGACACACCCAGGTGATCGAACTGACGAGCGATCAGAGTGCAGCCTGGCGTACAGCCGCCCGAAAAATATACAGCGACGGAAAGTCGGTCGGTGGCATTGAACCGGAACTCGTGGCAAGAATTCTCAAGGCGGCCGAGTAAGCGCCGACGTCCTGCAATCAGCTGCCTGGTCCCCGGGGTCGGTCTGCGATCCCGGAGGCACATACGCAGCGTATGTCTCCTGCGCAGTCAGCCGCTCACATGCTTCAAGGCATCGGCGGCCATATCGAAATCAAACCGCTCCAGTGCATCAACTGCCAGGTCGAGCGCAGACCTGAGCGCACCCTCGGGCAAATTTGAGAGCAGGGCTTGAGCCGTAGCGCCGGCTTCGGCGTCGAAATCGGCAACCTGCGCGTGCAGGCGATCGAGTAGCGCCTTGAACTCGTGTTCGTGCATTGCCCCCACGTGCCGGGCCGGCGCGACCTCCACTGACAAGCGCTCGATTCCCGTGAGAACCTGCTGCAGCACGATCAACATCTCATCCAGGTGCTTACGCAGCAACTCAGCCCCATCCGCGGCGCTCGAGCGGGTTTCGAGTATCGCCGCGAGGTGTTCAACGCCGGTGGCGCCAATCGTTCCGGCGGTGCCCTTGAGGGTGTGCGCAAGCCGGGTCATGGTGTCGCTGTCGCCTGCTTTCATGGCCTCGCGATACGCCGGCCCAAAGCCTCTGGAGCCCGTGAGAAAACGCATCAACTGGGCGCGATAGAGATCCTTGCGATGCATGCAGTTTGCCAGTCCGCGCGCGACGTCGACGCCGGGCAAGCCGGGCATGCCGTTTGGCCCCTCGCCCACTGCCGCAGAAGTCGTTTGCGTGGTTGCGGCCGCGGGGGCTGGCAATGGGTCAAGCTCGGGCATGACCAACGGAGCAAGCATCGCGGCGGGCCTCGACGACCACTTGCCCGGCGAGATCCATCGTTCCAGCACGTCAAACATGTCATCGACATTGAGCGGCTTGACGATATGGTCGTTCATGCCCGCCTCGAGAGATCGCTCGCGGTCGGTTGTCATCGCGTTTGCCGTCATCGCGATGATCGGCAGCTCACCCCATGCCGGATTGGCCCGGATCAAGCGGGTGGCGGTATAGCCATCCATCACCGGCATCTGACAATCCATCAGGATGCCATCGAAGGCATCGTCATGGGCCAGCCGGTCGAGCGCAAGCTGCCCGTTCTCGACCACCTCGACCGCGATGCCGGCACTGCCGAGCAACTCGATGGCGAGTTCCTGGTTCATGTCGTTGTCTTCGACCAGAAGCAGTCGCGCACCGCGCAGACTTTGATGCTCGCCGCTGCCTATGAGGCCCCGACGTTCGCTGGGGCGATGAACCGCATCCGAATCCTCGAGCACCCGCCCTATGGTTTCAAGCAATGTGGAGGCCGTGACGGGTTTGTGCATGAGGCCCCGCGCAACGCTCAATTGCTCGGCCGGTACCTCTGCGAGTTCGTCCTGGCCATGGGCCGTCACCAGCACGGCGGCCGGCGCCCTTGGACCGAGCGCCAGCCTGATGTCGGCGATGCAGGCGAGGCCATCCATACCCGGCATCTTCCAGTCGATCAGGATCAGGTCGAACGACTGCCCGGTTGCCGCCCCCTCGCACACCTTGCTCACGGCGGTGGAGCCGTTCGAGGCCGCCTCGGCGACCAGCCCCAGTCGCTGGCTCAGATGCACCATGATCTCGAGGGCCACCGGGTTGTCATCCACAACCAGCACTCGACGCCCGGCCAGTTCCTGAGCAAGTGGCATGCGCCGGACTTCGACCGCACCTGCAGGGATGCCGAAGCAGGCATGAAAGCGGAAGGTCGAGCCGACACCCGGTTCGCTCTCGACCCAGATCCGTCCCTGCATCGCATCAACCAGCCCGCGCGAGATGGCCAACCCGAGGCCTGTGCCGCCATAGCGCCGAGTGATTGAACCATCGACCTGACCAAAAGACTGGAACAAGCGCGCCGACTCCTCGCCGGTCATACCGATTCCGCTGTCGCTCACCCAGAAGTGGAGCCTTATCCAGTCGCGCTCGCGCTCGACCACTTCCACCCCGATGACGATATTGCCGCTGTCGGTGAACTTGACTGCGTTGTTGGCAAGATTGAGCAACACCTGCCCCAGGCGCAGCGAATCGCCGCGAAGCAACACCGGCAGGTTGGTCGCCAGATCGAAGCACAACTCCAGGCCACGTTCCGTGGCCTTGTAGGCGACCATGTTGGCGACATGGTCCATGACCTCGTCGAGGGGAAAATCGACATGCTCAAGTGTCAGCTTGCCCGCCTCGATCTTGGAGAAATCGAGAATGTCGTTGATGATGCCCAGCAGATTTTCGGCTGCGCGGTTGAGCTTGGATACATAGTTGCGGGCCTTGTCGCCGAGTTCAGTCTGTAAGGCCAGTTGCGACATGCCGATGATTGCGTTCATCGGAGTGCGAATCTCGTGGCTCATGTTGGCGAGAAACTCGCTCTTGGCCCGCGTGGCAGCTTCGGCGAGATCCCGGGCCCGTGCGAGGTCTTCGTTGGCCATTGCCAGTTCTGCAGTGCGCTCGAGCACCTGCTCCTCGAGCTCGGCCTGATGCCGCCATGTCGCCTCTTCGGTGTGCAACCCTTCGAGCTCCTGCGCCGCGCGCACCGAGACGATCTGCAACACCGACGACACCCGCTCGGGATAGGACATGGCATCGCGGCCGGTCAACACGATGAGGCCGATCACCCCCCCCTGGGTATCCCATAGTGGTGCCAGGGCACAGGCTTCAACCGCCCACTCCTGCATCAGTGGAAGCCCCGGCAGCTCGGACATTGCCGCCGAAGGTATAACGCGCAACCCCTGCCTGTGTTCGGGCGCGTCGAAGGCGAGTGCCGCAACTGCGGAGGCCGTGACGTCTATCGACTCGCCATCCGCGAGCGCCGCCAGGACCTCGAAGTGGTCATTGATGTCGCGTCGCAACATCAGCGCGTGATCGAACTTCAGCAGCGTGCACAGAAACAGCAAGAGCTCCCTGACCGAGTTGCGAATCTGCCCGGTACCGGCCTCACGCTGGGCAACGAAGTAGAGTGCCGACTCGATTGCCTTGCGCGCGCTGATGTCGGTGAAGGTCGCGCGCAGCAGGCGTTGCCCTTCATAGGGCAACATGACCAGGCGCGCATCACAATAGATCTCTTCGCCATCGGTCTGGCGAACGACCACCCGCTCCAGCGTCACCATTTCGCCGGCCATGACGCGGCGATCATTATCCGCCGTCGACTCGGCAACCGGCCGGCCATCGGGCTGATTCTCACGATAAAAGCGCTCGGGGGGCCCACTCAAGAGCACTTCACGCCCACAACCAAAAAGTGCCAGGGCATTGGAATTGGCGTCTACGATCCGCTTGGCATCGATGTCGAGAACGAAAATGGCTTCTGGCGCGGCCTCGATCATCAGCCTGAAGCGCGACTCGCTCTCGTTGGCCGCCAGTTCCGCCTTGCGGCGGCGGCGACTCTGCATGTACAAAGCCATCATGAGCCAGGTCATCACGACGAAGGTAGCCACGACAAGCACGACCTGGATCTTGTATTGCTCCCACAGCGTCGGCGGCCGGCCCACGAAGGTGGTGTGCTCGGCAAAGCGTGACGGAGAAAGGTTCCACCTCACCAGCTGCGACCAGTTGAAAACCGAGAAGTAGCTTGGCGACACAGCGGTCACCCGCTCGGTCGGCACCAGCGCACCCCGCAGATAATCCAGCGCGAGTCGCCCACCCTCGCGGCCAAAGGCCTCGGTACGCAGAATCGAGCCGCCCATCACCTCGAGCCCCACGTAGAGCTCGGCAGTCACGAAGACCGGCACCTTCGACACCTCGGAGACGGTTCTTGCGACCTCGACCGGTACGGTCGCCCGGCCTTGTGAATCGCCGAAGTAAATATGGTAAAGAATGATTGTGCCCGGCCGTGCCGATCCCACCAGGGCGATCATCTGGTCATAGCTGAGCGTATCGGTGAATTCGAGCTCAACCCTGCCCGCAAACGAGGCCATTTGCTCGCGGGCTAACGCGGCGTGCGGAACATCGCTCGCACTGGACCCCACCACGACCACCACCCTCTGCGTAGCCGGGAAAGCTGTCAGCGCATGTTCGAGCGTGCCGGCGAAATCAGGCTTCCACGGGTAATGGATGATCTGACGCTCGCCGAGCAAATCGAGATTGTTCAAAACGGGCACATTCGCGATGATCAACGCATCGGGGAATATCTCGGCCCCCTCGCGAAGCGCAAAATCATAGGCCGGTGCCCCCTCGGCAAACACCACCCGTATGTCCTTGCCCTGCAGCCGCTCGCGCAGCAGATCGGTAACCAGCGCACGGTGCTCCGGATTGGGATAGCGCACCAGATCAAGGTATTCGACGCTGATCTCGGAAACGCTGTAGCCCGCCTCGCGCGCAGCGGCCAGCATGCCCAGCCCGATTCCATCTGCGACCGGAAACCCCATGTGCTGAGAATGCAGCACGACGAACCCCCGCCGCTGTTCCGTCGAACCCTCGGCAGCCGCCGGGAGCGAGGCCATTAGAAGGCCCCACATCATCAAGCCCAGGCAACACCACCGGACACTCGCAAGCCGGCCGGCTGCGCGGTAAAGCGCACCCATCAGCGTCGCCACCGGGTAAGCTGACTCGGGGAAGATCATGCGGCCCAACACGGCCCTAGGCACGTCGCGCTTAACAAAGTTCATGCTATCGCCCACCAATGCCCGCGGACGGAAGAGTCCGCAACAGATCTACCGCGGTGTCGAAATCAAAGCTGTCCAGCGCATCACAAACCGCCGCAACAGTCGTTTCACGCGACTCGCCCGCTACGAGCGACCGCAGTTGTCGTGCCATTGACAGCGCATCAGGGTCGGCATTCGCGATCCGATCATTCAAACGTGCCAGCAACTTGCGCAAAACCGCTTCATCGACTGCCAAGGTGTTGGCAGACTCAGCGCTGTCCGGCTCAAGGAGCTCAAGGTCCGCACCAAGCTTCTCGAGCGCCGCCAGCAACTCGTCAAGCACTGCCCCGCTTGGCTGAGATGAGCGCGCGCGGCAATGCAATTCGATTTCGCCGGCGAGTCGCGCAACTTCCAATGCCCCAATGGTACTTGCCGTGCCTTTGAGTGAGTGGCCAAGAAATTCCATGCTGGCCAGGTCGTTGCCAGCGATCGAATTCCGGAGTCCTTGTGCGATCTGGCTGGCACTCGCCCTGAACCGCTGCAACTGCGATCGATAGAGATCCACCCTGGACATGCAGTTTGCCAATCCCCGTGCGGTGTCGATGCCGGGCAGCACGGGCAGTGTCGCGGTGCCTGGCGGCGTCTGCTGCACCGAGACCGATCGCTCGATCGCTTGTGCCCGACCTGACGAAGCAAAAGTATCGGCCGTGCCTGGGGCGTTAACAGACTTTGCCGCCGATACTTTGGACCGCGCACCGGGGACGATCCAACGCGCCATGGTTGCAAACATTTCATCCAGATTCAGAGGCTTGACGATATGGTCATTCATGCCTGCGGCAATTGATTTTTCGCGATCGGTCGTCATCGCGTTTGCCGTCATCGCAATGATCGGCAAGCTGGCCCAAGCGGGATTGGCACGAATATGGCGGCTCGCGGTGTAGCCGTCCATCACCGGCATCTGGCAGTCCATGAGTATCCCGTCGAACCTGTCGTCCTGGCTTAGCATATCGAGCGCAAGCTGCCCGTTCTCTGCCACTTCGACGCTGATATCCGCACCCGCGAGCAGTTCGATCGCGAGTTCCTGGTTCATGTCGTTGTCTTCGACCAGCAATACACGGGCGCCGCGCAGCTTGTGCCGAACCAGGCTGGGCACCTGCGCACGCCGCAGCGTTGCCCCCTTGCTCGAGCCTTCGTTGTGGAGCGCATGCGCTATTGTCTCAAGCAGAATTGAAGCGGTTACCGGTTTGTGAATCACACCATGCAGCAAGCCCAGCTTCTCCGGGTCGGTTGCGATGATCTCGTCGCGATCATGGGCGGTCACCAGGACTGCCGGCGGCGCTTGTTCGCCCAACTCCTGCACGAGTTGAGCGACGCAGCTGAGCCCGTCCATCCGCGGCATCTTCCAGTCGATCAACACAAGGTCGTAGGCCTGCCCATGAGCAAGGCGCTCGCGCACCTTGCCCAGTGCTTCAGCGCAATCGCCTGCGGCCTCGGTCACCAGTCCAAGCCTCTGGCTCAGCTGCACGAGAATCTCGAGCGCAATCCTGTTGTCGTCCACAACCAGTACCCGACGCCCAGCCAGTTCTTTGGCGAGCGGCATGCGCGGGGCCGGTGCTGCGCCCGCCGGAACGCCGAAGCGCGCATTGAAGTGAAATGTGGATCCGGCACCGACCTTGCTATCGACCCATATACGCCCCTGCATCGCCTCGACCATGCCCTTCGAGATCGCGAGGCCCAGTCCGGAGCCACCATACTTGCGCGTGGTCGAGCTGTCGACCTGGCCAAATGCCTGGAACAGACGCCCGGAAGCCTCGCGAGTCATGCCAATACCGGTATCGCGCACCCAGAAATGCAACTCGACCTCATCCCTCTTCGCCTCGACGAGTTCGACCCCGAGCACGACGTTGCCCTTTTCAGTGAACTTCACCGCATTGTTGGCAAGATTGACCAGGACTTGCCCAAGACGCAGCGGGTCGCCCGTGAGCGCTGTCGGCAGGTCGGTCGCCAGGTCGAAGCTGAATTCGAGACCGCGCGCCAGGGCCTTGAAAGCGACGAGATTGGCGACATAGTCCATGACTTCGTCGAGACGAAAGTCGACCCGCTCGAGGTTGAGCTTGCCCGCCTCGATCTTGGAGAAGTCGAGAATGTCGTTGATGATGCCCAGCAGGTTCTCTGCCGCACGATTGAGCTTGGTGATGTAGTTGCGCGCCTTGTCGCCCAGCTCGGTCTGAAGCGCCAATTGCGACATGCCGATGATCGCGTTCATCGGCGTACGTATCTCATGGCTCATGTTGGCCAGAAACTCGCTCTTGGCGCGGGTCGCGGACTCGGCAAGATCGCGCGCCCGCGCAAGGTTCTCGTTGACCTGCGCCAACTCGGCGGTGCGTGACGCAACTTGCGTCTCCAGCGCACGCAACAGATGAATGATGCGAAAGTCGCCCTCGATCAAGAACTTCATCTGCTGCAGCAACTGGCGATCGGTCTCGGCATGATCGCGTGCGACGCGATGGAGTACGCAGAGGGTTCCGAACACCGATTTGTCGGGCCAGATCAGCGGAACACCGAGGTAACTGAAGCAATTCCGGTTGGCTTCGAGCCGAACATTCCAGTGGGGGGAAACAAGCGCATTGTCGACGACCAGTTCGGACCGTGTCGAGATAACGGATTCGCAGTAGAGGCCAGCCCCAAAACGCGCTCGCTCATGGGGCTGCCAGGGCTGAGCGGATGACGAGCTGCAAACGAGTATCTCGACGCCTTTGGCATCGACGCACCTGATCAACACCGTATCGGCTTCAAGCAAGCGCGCAATGACGTCGACCGTCTTTTGCCACTTGTGCAGATAGGGCCCGGGCACGGCATGCGCGCGATAGACGCCGCCTTTCAAGTTGTAAGCCTCATCAGTCGATCCCTAAATCGGCGATGACTGCCTGATGTTGCGAACCAGGTCATTGATTTCGAGTTCCAGCGCCTCGCGCTGCTCCGGGCTCAATGCATCACGCTCACCATGGCGGATGAGCCGAAAGTCATTTTCGATGAGTCTTTTGAGTTTCCACAACAAGGCCTGGTAGGACTCGGGGTATTCGCGAGTACGCGCATCGAGTACGCACATCGTGCCAAAAATGGTGTCATCAGGCCAGACCAGCGGAACCCCCAGATAGTTGATCATGTTCAGCTTCACATCCGGATTGTCCTTCCAGGCCGGGTCATCCAGGGCATTGCTGACGTTGAGCTGATCACGCGTGGCCATTACCGTTTCACAGTAAAGGCCAGTGCCAAGATCGGCCTTTTCATGCACCTCATACGGATTGTCTTCGCCAAAACTGGAAACCAGCACTTCGATCTGCTCCGGCCACACACGCATCAGGAGCGCCGCGGGCACATCAAATGTCCTGGACAGGCTGTCGAGTATCGTTTGCCATTTTGCGAGACAGTCCGGGGGCACTTCATGCATCTGGAACATTCCAAGTCTCCTGGTTCAGTCTCCGGCGTGCACGGCTTCGGCTGCAAGAACCGCAAACCTTTTGTCGACCGATTCTGGAGAGCATAGCCCAAAACCTCAGCGCGTTTGTGCCATACATTCCTCGCCGACCGCAGGGCGAATGACCCACTTCAGCGACCGCGAGGCGCTCCTTCGATCAATAACGTCACTATCGGTATAAACTTGATGCAACTTCACGCGGATAACCTGTTCGTGCCCCTGTCAAAATTCAGCCCTCCTGATCTCGGCATCGTGCCCTCGGCATCTGAGGTGATCGCCAAGCAATTGCGCCACGCCATCATCACAGGGGTCGTGGCCGAGGGTGAACCGGTCCGACAGGACGACGTGGCGCGGCTGTTCAATGTCAGCAAGATTCCGGTGCGCGAAGCCTTGAAGCGCCTCGAAGCCGAAGGGTTGGTCGAGTTCAAGCGCAACAAGGGAGCCGTGGTCACGCGCATCTCGGAGCCGGAGCTGGCACAGATGTTCGAGGTTCGCATCCTGCTCGAAGTCAAGGCAATCGGCTTGGCCGTGCCCAACATGACCGCAGCCGACTTTGCACGCGCCGATGCGATCTGCGACGCCTTCTTGCAGGATGACGACGTCGGCCACTGGTCGGGGCTCAACTGGGCCCTCCATGCCTGCCTTTACGAACCCGCACAACGACCGTTTATGCTGGGGCTGATCCGCTCAATCCACGACAAGGTCGAGCGCTATCTGCGCATGCAACTGAGCCTGTCGGAAGGCAAGTCGCGCGCCGATCGCGAGCACCGCGGCATCGTCGAAGCCTGCCGCCAAGGCGACGCTGCACTGGCCATGCGCCTGACCGAAGATCACATCAATGGCGTGTGCCAGTCGCTTTACGCGCAGCTGCCCAAACCGGGCAAGGAACGCTGAGCGGCGCAGCCCCGCCCCGCTGTGCCGATTTCGTCATCCGCGCGACTCACCACAATCGAGCCGTGCCGGCATTTTTGCTCTACGCTGTAAGTATCATTTACGCACGGATCACGGCATGAAGCGCATCTCGATCATCGACTCGCATACCGGCGGCGAACCCACCCGCCTGGTTCTCGATGGATTCCCCGATCTCGGCGGCGGCAGTATTGCCGAGCGCAGGACAATACTTGCCAGTCAGCATGATGCCTGGCGGGCAAGCTGCATGCTCGAGCCACGCGGTAGCGATGTGCTGGTGGGCGGCCTGCTGCTGAAGCCGGTCGACCCGAGCGCCTGTGCCGGGGTGATCTTTTTCAACAACACCGGTTATCTGGGCATGTGCGGCCATGGCACGATCGGACTGATTGTTTCCCTGGCTCACCTGGGGCGCATCTCGGCTGGCGTGCATCGGATCGAAACACCGGTGGGCCCGGTCGATGCGACTCTGCATGACGACGGTTCGGTGAGCGTGCGCAACGTACCGTCTTACCGCCTTGCGAAGGGCGTCGAAATCGATGTCGAGGGTGTGGGCCGGGTGTGCGGCGACATCGCCTGGGGCGGCAACTGGTTTTTTCTG
>JAEUNS010000272.1 GCA_016790005.1 Zoogloeaceae bacterium | reverse complement strand
TATTTGTCGTCGCCACACAGCGGAAAACCGAGGTGCGCCAGATGCACGCGAATCTGATGGGTGCGGCCGGTCATGAGTTCCACATCGAGCATGCTGAAGCCGTCAAGCAGCTTCAACTTGCGCACGATGCTGTGTGAGGGCTTGCCTTCGTCACTGACCCGCACCCGTCGCTCACCATCCGGCAGCAGATACTTCAGCAGCGGAAAGCGCACATGCTGCAAGGCGTTGTTCCAGGTGCCATGCACCAGCGTGAGGTAGTGCTTGTCGATCCGGCCTTCGCGCATCATGTCATGCAGGGCTTTTAGCGCAGAGCGCTTCTTGGCGACGATCAGCAGACCGGAGGTCTCGCGATCGATGCGATGAGCGAGTTCGAGCAAACGCGCTTCCGGACGCTGGCTGCGCAACTGCTCGATCACGCCAAAACTCACGCCGCTACCGCCATGCACAGCCTTGCCCGCAGGCTTGTCGACCACCAGGATTGCATCGTCCTCGAACACCACTGGCAGCGCCTTGCCTGCCGGCGCGGGCCCTTTGGCATCGGGCGCGGCCACGCGCACCGGCGGAATACGCACCTCGTCACCGTCTTTCAGGCGATAGGTCGCATCCACACGCCCACCATTCACCCGCACCTCGCCACTGCGCAGAATACGGTAAACATGACTCTTGGGCACCCCCTTACAGACACGCATCAGATAATTGTCGATGCGCTGCCCCGCGCCCTCTTCGTCGATGCGTTCGCGCCTGACTGCAATTGCTTTGCCTTGTGCAGTATTCATGAAATATACTCTGCGGCGGCAGATTCGGTTGCGATCCCAGCCCTGCCCGCCAGAAGGCGGACAAAGGTACGGGACATCGAGCCCACGAGCGAGCTCCCGAATCACCAAACCGTGCTCTCGTTGCCTGGAAAGGCGACGATGGTAACGCAATCAAGAAACTTCGATCCAAAGATCGATTTTTAGACGCGCAGCACACAAGCAGGAACAAATGCTCTGGCCGCATTCGAGAGTCTGCGGCGGGATCATATGATCGACCAGCCGACCCATCAAAGCCCGAACCCAAAACCGGATGAAAGAAGCTTCATACAATCGCTCCTGAATTCGTAAAGCGCGATGGTGCGCGCCGTTCGTCCTGCCCGTGTGCAAGCCCGCGGGAGAACGAAATAAATGAAGCGCATGCTTTTCAATGCGACGCAGGCCGAGGAACTCCGCGTCGCGATTGTTGATGGTCAGAAACTGATCGACCTCGACATCGAATCGGCCTCCAAGGAAGAACGCAAGAGCAACATCTACAAGGCCGTCATTACCCGCCTCGAACCCAGTCTTGAAGCGGCGTTCGTCGACTACGGCTCCGAGCGCCATGGTTTTCTGCCCTTCAAGGAAATCGCGCGCAGCAACCTCACTGCCGGCAACGGCGACGGCAAGGCGCGTCCGCAAGACGGTCTCAAGGTTGGTCAGGAACTGATCGTCCAAGTCGAGAAGGATGAGCGCGGCAACAAGGGCGCAGCACTCACCACCTTTATCTCGCTCGCCGGCCGTTACCTCGTCCTGATGCCCAACAACCCGCGCGGCGGCGGTGTATCGCGCCGCGTGGAGGGTGACGAGCGCACCGAGCTGCGCGAGATCATGGATCAGCTCGACGTGCCCCCCGGCATGAGCATGATCGCCCGCACCGCCGCGATCGGGCGCAGCTCCGAAGAACTACAGTGGGATCTGAACTATCTGCTGCAACTATGGCAAGCCATCGAAGGCGCGGCGGTGAGCCAGTCCGGCGCCTTCCTGATCTACCAGGAAGGCAGTCTGGTCATCCGCGCAATTCGCGACTATTTCCAGCCCGACATCGGCGAGATCCTGATCGATACCGACGACGTGTACGCCCAGGCCCGCCAGTTCATGGAACATGTGATGCCGGGCAACGTCGCCAAGGTCAAACGCTACAGCGACGACGTGCCGCTGTTCTCGCGCTTTCAGATTGAACACCAGATCGAATCGGCCTATTCCCGCCAGGTGACCCTGCCCAGCGGCGGCGCGGTGGTCATCGACCACACTGAAGCGCTGGTGTCGGTGGATGTCAACTCCGGCCGCGCAACCAAGGGCGCAGACATCGAAGAGACCGCCTTCCGCACCAACCTCGAGGCCGCCGACGAGATCGCCCGCCAATTGCGCCTGCGCGACCTTGGCGGCCTGATCGTGATCGACTTCATCGACATGGAGTCGCAGAAGAATCAGCGCGAGGTCGAGAATCGCCTGCGCGACGCGCTCCGGCACGACCGCGCTCGGGTTCAAACGGCCAAGATTAGCCGCTTCGGCCTGCTCGAGCTGTCACGCCAGCGCCTGCGCCCGGCCTTGGCCGAAACCAGCTACATCACCTGCCCGCGCTGCAACGGCACCGGTCACATCCGCAGCACCGAATCATCCGCCCTGCACATTCTGCGCATCCTCGAAGAAGAGGCGATGAAGGAGAACACCGGCGCGGTCCATCTGCAGGTTCCGGTCGATGTCGCCACCTATCTGCTGAACGAAAAGCGCTCGGATGTCGCGCGGGTCGAACTGCGGCACAAGATCCAGCTCATCATCGTTCCCAATCGCCACCTCGAAACGCCCCATCACGAAATCATCCGCCTGCGCCACGACCAGTTGAACGCCGAGGACATCGCGCTGGCGAGCTACCAGATGGTCGCAGCGCCGATCGAAGAAAACCTGCGTCTGCCTTCCGACAAGGCCGATGCCAAACCGCCACGCGCCGAAGCCATGGTGAAGGGGATTTCGCCCGACCAGCCCGCACCGAACATTGCACCAAAAGCCGAACAGCTTGCCGCTCCGGTCATCGCGCCCCTGACCGGCATCGTGCAACGCTTTCTTGGCTGGCTGTTCGGCCCCAAGACACCGGCTTTGCAAGCAAAACCGGCCGAAACCACACCGGCCAAACGCGAGGCACGCCCACGCAACGAGCGCACTGAGCGTAGCGGCGAGCGAGGTGATGGTCGTCGTCCGAATAATCGTAACCGGCGCGAGGGCGGGCGTGGCGAGGATGAAAACACAAGCCGCCCACAGCCCCAGAATCAGCCGAGCCGCCGTACCGAAGGCACTGAACGCGACGGTGCGCCTGCACAGGATCGCGAATCCGGCCAAGGGCGCAACCGCCGCGGACGCGGTGAAAAGCGCGGCAACAAGCCCGAAGAAGCGCTTGAAACGATTGCAGCCTCCACACTTGCGCCACTTGCCGCAGTCACCAGCCCCGAGACGCT
>JAEUNS010000271.1 GCA_016790005.1 Zoogloeaceae bacterium | reverse complement strand
GGCGTGCCACTGGTTACCGCCTGCCACGTACTGCGGGTGGTTTTCATCACCCTTGGCGCGCAACC
Source organism: Zoogloeaceae bacterium (assembly GCA_016790005.1). Classification (GTDB taxonomy): domain Bacteria; phylum Pseudomonadota; class Gammaproteobacteria; order Burkholderiales; family Rhodocyclaceae; genus UBA2357. The sequence continues at coordinate 3,478 of JAEUNS010000271.1, read as the reverse complement.
CGCATTTGCGCTCTTCGGCCGCTGGGTCGAAAAGCGCGCCTGAGGTCGGGGTCGACCTTGCACCCGAATTGCGCATCCACCCCGGCAGGCTCACCACTGTGGTGCGCGATTGCCTGGAGCGAACGCCAAAGCGGGCGAACGATCTTCAATAAATCAATGACTTGAAAACTGGCACGCTAATCGCTAAATGCTGCTTGTGCAGGAGCGGTCCAGTACTTCGGATCTTGAGCACCACAATCTGAAATGGATGACTAGGGTTCCGGTTCGCTCGAGGCGAATGTCTGGTCCAAGAGTCATCGACCTCCAGCGAGGTTACACGGCGGGATAAAAGCCCGGGAGAACGCACCGAAAGTTGCGCCGCTCCTGTTTTGCCCGTCAACCGACCTGGAGGTATCCATGATCAAGCCCCGCGCTTTTGTAGCTGCCCTTGCAGCCTGTCTCGGACTCTCGCTCGCAGCCCCTGCTGCTTACGCCGCCCCGAAAGAAAAATTCAAGGTCTGCTGGACGATTTACGCCGGCTGGATGCCATGGGAGTACGCCAGCGCCAAAGGCATCGTCGCCAAGTGGGCCGCGAAGTACAACATCAGCATCGACGTCGTTCAGGTCAACGACTATATCGAGTCGATCAACCAGTACACCGCCGGCAGCTTCGACGGCTGCAGCATGACCAACATGGATGCGCTGACGATTCCGGCCGCCGGCGGCGTCGACACCACCGCACTGATCGTCGGCGACTTCTCCAATGGCAACGACGGGGTGGTGCTCAAGGGTGAAGGCAAGACGCTTGCTGACCTCAAGGGCACGCCGGTCAATCTGGTCGAGCTATCGGTTTCGCACTACCTGCTCGCGCGGGGCCTGGAATCGGTGGGGCTTGCCGAGCGCGACACCAAGGTGGTCAATACTTCCGACGCCGACCTGGTGGCTGCATTCGCAACCGACGGCGTCAAGGCGGTCGTGACCTGGAACCCCTTGCTCGCGGAGGTCGCCGCCCAGCCCAAGGTGACCAAGGTGTTCGACTCCAGCCAGATCCCGGGCGAGATCATCGACCTGATGGTGGTCAACACCCAAACGCTCGCGGACAACCCCGACTTCGGCAAGGCGCTGGTCGGCGCATGGTACGAGGTGATGGCGATCATGAGCGCCGATACGCCCGAAGGCCTCGCCGCACGCACCCACATGGCCGCCGCATCCGGCACCGATCTGGCCGGCTATGAGGCACAGCTGGCCGCCACCCGGATGTTCCATACCGCCGCCGATGCGGTCGCCTTCACCACCAGTAAGGAGCTTCCGGAGACGATGAAGAAGGTGGCCGGGTTCAGCTTCACCCATGGGCTGCTCGGCGAGGGCGCAAGAAGCGCCGAAGCGATCGGCATGAGCTTTGCCAATGAGGTGATCACCGGCGACCCGGCCAAACTCAAGCTGCGCTTCGACCCGACATTCATGCAAATGGCGGCCGACGGCAAGCTCTGAGCCCATCCCCAGGACGGAGCAGCGAATATGCGCCTGATCAACCTCAAGCCCACCCGCTCGTGGCGACTCAGCCTCGCGATGCTGCCGTTCGCATTGCTGATCGTCGCCTATCTTTTCGGCTCGGCGGCCAGGCTTGCCGACAATCCGCAGGACAAGCTGTTGCCCAGCCCGGTACAGATGGCGGACGCAATCAAGCGCATGGCCGTTGACGAAGACACCCGCAGCGGCAAGGTGTTGCTGTGGGTGGACACCGCGGCGAGCCTCAAGCGCCTCGCCATGGGCCTGGCGATCGCGGCGCTGCTCGGGCTGTCGCTCGGCCTTGCCGCCGGCATCGTGCCGCTGTTCGGTGCCTCGCTGTCGCCGCTGCTGACGATCGTGTCGATGGTTCCACCGCTGGCGATATTGCCGGTGCTGTTCATCGTGTTCGGCCTCGAGGAGCTCTCCAAGGTGATGCTGATCGTGATCGGGATCACCCCGGTGATCGCCCGCGACATCGAGCAGCGCGCACGCGAGATCCCGGCCGAGTTGCTGATAAAGGCGCAGACGCTGGGCGCCAACACCTGGACGCTCATCCTGCGGGTGGTCTTGCCGCAATTGCTGCCCCGCCTGCTGATCGCCCTGCAACTGGCGCTTGGTTCGGCCTGGCTGTTCCTGATCGCAGCCGAGGCGATCGCCTCGACCGACGGGTTGGGCTACCGGATCTTCCTGGTGCGCCGCTACCTCGCGATGGACGTGATCCTGCCCTATGTAGCCTGGATCACCCTGCTGGCATGGCTGATGGACTACGGCCTGAAGCGGCTGACCCGCCTCGCCTTCCCATGGTATGAGGGCTCACGCGCATGAGTTTCATCACGGTACGCAACGTCTGGCAGACCTATGGCGACCAGGTGGTGCTCGAAGGCTTGCGCCTCTCGGTTGCCGAGGGCGAGTTCTGCACACTGGTTGGCGCCTCGGGCTGCGGCAAATCGACCTTTCTGCGCATGCTGCTCGGCCAGGAACGGCCCAGCCGGGGCGAGATCCTGCTCGACGGTCAGCCTCTGCCGGGCGAACCCGATCGCAGCCGCGGAATCGTGTTCCAGCGCTATACGGTGCTGCCCCACCTGTCGGTGCAGGACAACGTCGCGCTCGGGCTGGAGTTGCCCCGAGCGCCACTGGCAGGACGGCTGTTCGGCGCGGCCAAGCGCAGCGCGCGCGCCGAGGCGGCACGGATGCTGGAACGGGTCGGCCTGGGGCATGCGCTCGACAAGTATCCCAGCCAGCTCTCGGGCGGCATGCAGCAACGGCTCGCCATCGCGCAGGCCTTGATCATGAAGCCGCGCATGCTGCTGCTCGACGAACCCTTCGGCGCACTCGACCCGGGCATCCGCAAGGACATGCACACCTTGCTGCTGGAGTTGTGGCAAGAGACCCGGCTCACGGTGTTCATGGTCACCCACGATCTGGCCGAAGGCTTCACCCTGGGCACCCGCCTGCTGGTGTTCGACAAGGTGCGCCACGACCCGCAGGCGCCGAACGCCTATGGCGCGCGCATCACTTACGACATCCCGCTCAACACCGACCGGCGCGCCGCGCGTGCCGCACTGGATGCGCTGCCGGCCCATATCACCGGCGGCGTGCAAGCTGCCTGAAGAGGAACCGATGACGACAACAAACACCCATCTGCCGGTGCTCGCCGAAGAACTGCTGCCCGGTGGCGGCCACCGCTCGTTCGTGCTCAAACGCGGCCAGCTGCTGCGCCTTACCGATCTCGAAGGCGGTGCAAACGTAAGCATGCTGATGTTCAACGCACGCGAGAAGACCGAGCGCCTCAACCTGCCCGATTCGCTCAAATGCCAGCACACCGCCAAGCTCACCCGCGGACATTGCCTGTACTCCGACATGGGCCGCGTACTCGCCGCCATCGTCACCGACACCGCAGGCTGGAACGACAGCCTCGGGGGGGTGCTGAACGCCGTCGAAACCCGCGACAAGTACGGCAGCGGTCGCTATCAGGACTTGCGCAACGACT
>JAEUNS010000259.1 GCA_016790005.1 Zoogloeaceae bacterium | reverse complement strand
CAGGACGGCGCGCTCAACAACTATGTTGCGGGACTCGGACGCGACCTGCATGTGCGCAGCCACCGCCCCAGCATGCCCTACTCCTACCGAGTGCTCAACGCCAACTATGTCAACGCCTACACCTTTCCGGGTGGCGCGATGGGCGTTACCCGCGGCATCGTCACCGAGTTGAACAACGAGGCCGAGTTGGCCGCCCTGCTGGGCCATGAGATCGGCCATGTCAACGCGCGCCATGCTGCCCAGCGCCAGGGCCAGACCATGCTTGCCCAGGCTGCGATGGCTGGAGTAAATATCGCCGCCAAGGATTCCCAGTGGGGTGCGCTGGCCGGCCTGGGCAGCCAGATCGGTGCGAGCGCGCTGCTGTCGAGCTATTCACGCGACAACGAACGCGAAGCCGACGCGCTGGGGCAGGAATACATGGTGCGCGCCGGCTACCCCGCGACTGGCATGACGGCACTCCACCAGATGCTGGTGAGCGAAGAGAAATCCACCCCCAGCCTGCTCCAGACCATGTTCTCGTCGCACCCGATGAGCGTCGAGCGGCGCGACACCGCCCGTCATCTTGCCGCAACCACGTATGCGGGCAGCGCCGGCGCCAACCCCGGGCGCGAACGCTTCATGGACAACACCACCAGCCTGCGCAAGATCAAGCCAACCATCGACGCCTGCAAGAACGGCGAAGCCGCGATGGCCAGAAAAGACCTCAATAGCGCCGAGCGCCAGTTCCAGACCGCACTCGACAACACGCCCCAGGACTACGCCGCCAACATCCGCATGGCCCAGTGCCTGCAGGCCAGGGGCAACGCCACGAGGGCCATGCAGTATGCCGACACGGCGCGGCGCATCTACCCGCAGGAGGCGCAGGCGCACAAACTCACCGGCGCACTGGCGCTGAGTCAGCGCGACCCCGCCGCAGCCTACAACGCGCTGCAGCAGTTCAATCGGTTGCTACCAGGCGACCCGGGCGTGACCTTCATGATGGGCGTCTCGGCTGAAGGCCTCGGCAACCGCCAGCTCGCCGCGCAACACTATTCCAGGTATCTGCAGATGTCGCAGCAGGGCGAGGCGGCGCAGTTTTCATATAGCCGTCTCAAAAGCTGGGGCATGGTGCGCTGAACAACGCGACCAAGACTTGACCACGATCAGTCACTGCGTGCTCGCCCGCCGTCGAAAGATCGCCAAAGCCTCGAAATCCTCGCTCGCCACCGGCGGGCTGACGATGAAACCCTGATAGGCGTCGCAGCCCATCGCCGCAAGCAGCGCATGCTGGGCCTCGGTCTCGACCCCCTCGGCCAGGGTGCGCAAGCCCATGCTGTGCGCCATCGCAATGGTCGCCCGCACGATGACCTCTTCATTGCGGCCAGCCGCCATACCGCGCACGAAACTCTGATCGATCTTGAGCTTGTCGAGCGGAAAGCGGTTGAGATAGGCGAGCGATGAATAACCGGTTCCGAAATCATCGACCGCCAGCGTGACCCCCAAGGAACGAAGTTCGTTCAGGCGCTGCAGCGTCTCCTCGACATCGGCCATCAGCGCCGACTCGGTGATCTCGAGTTCGAGATGCCCGGCCGGCAAGCCCGTTTCCGCAAGCACCGTGGCCACCAGCGCGACAATGCCCGGCTGGTGAAACTGGCGTGCAGACAGGTTGACCGCAACACGTCCGAAGGGCAGGCCTCGGGCTCGCCATTGCTGCGCCTGCTGGCAGGCAGCGCGCAGCACCCACTCACCAATCGGCACGATCAAGCCGGTCTCCTCGGCCAGTGGAATAAAGTCACCCGGCGAAACCACCCCCCGTTCGGGAGCGAACCAGCGAATCAGCGCTTCAGCCCCGATCTCGGCCGAGGAGGGCCTGAAATCGACCAAGGGCTGATAAAACAGGCGGAACTCGCCACGCTCAAGCGCCCGCCGCAACTGGAACTCCATCTCCAGGCGATGGTTGGCGACCAGGGTGAGCTCGCTCAGGTAAAACTGCAGGGTATTGCGCCCTTGGTCCTTGGCGCGGTAAAGCGCGGTATCGGAATGCTGGATCAACTGCGTGGCCGAATCGCCATCGTTGGGATACAGGCTGATGCCGACGCTCGCACCGATCACGACCTCCTGCCCCGACGACACCCTGACCGGGGCGCCGACCACCGCGATGATCTTTCTTGCCAGTGTCGCAGCGTCTTCAGGTGAGGCGAGATCATCGATGACCACCAGGAACTCGTCTCCACCCAGCCGCGCGAGCGTGTCCTCGCGCCGCACCGCCAGCTTGAGCCTGCGGGCCACCTCCACCAGCACTTCATCACCGACCGGATGGCCGAGACTATCGTTGACGTTCTTGAAGCGATCGAGATCGACATACAGCACGCCCACCATGTGCTCATGGCGCCCGGCCTGCTCGATCGCATGATCCAGGCGCGACAACACCAGCAGGCGGTTGGGCAGATCGGTCAGGGGGTCGTAATGCGACAGCCGCTCAAGTAGCGCCTCGGAGCGCTTGATCTGCGAAAGGTCGGTCATGACGCCAACGTAATGGGTACGCTCCCCGGCCTCGTTCGACACCGTGCTCAGACTCAGCCACTGCGGGTACACCTCGCCATCGCTGCGCCGATTCCAGATCTCGCCGTGCCAGTAACCCTTTTGCAGCAGGCTGTCCCACATCGCCTGGTAGAACGCCCGGTCATGCCGGCCCGAGCGCGACAGGTTGGGATTGCGGCCGACCACCGCCCCGCGCTCGAAGCCGGTGATCTCGCAGTAGGCACGGTTGACCGAAACGATGCGCCCGTCCAGATCGGTGATGATCACCCCGTCACGCATACTCTCGAGTACCGCGGCCGACTGCCGCAGTGCCTCGGCCGCCCGTCCCTTCTGCACAGCGAGCGCAGTCAGCCCGGCAAACTCCTTGATCAGCGCGATCTGCTCGTCGCCCGGCGTGGTGGGGGCGTCATGGTAGACCGCAAAGGTACCGATCACCTTGCCTGAATCGTCCATGAACGGAACCGACCAGCAGGCCCGCAAGCCCGACCTGAGAACCAACTCGCGATACTTCTCCCAGTAGGGATGCTCGAGCGTGTCTTCAACGATGACCAGTTCGCCCAGCCAGGCCGAAGATCCGCAAGACCCCACGCCGAAACCAGGCTCGAGCCCCTCGACCGCCTTGGAGAAGTAATCCGGCAGGCTGGGCGACGCACCATTGGTGAGCTTGCCTGTGTGCGGGTCGAGCAGCAGGATCGACACCTTCATGCGTGCATCGATCGACTCGAGACGCTGCGCAACTTTCTGCAGAATCTCGGAAAGCGGCCGTAGCGCCACCAGTTGGTCGAGCGCCATCGCCCGCGCCATGCGGACGTTCTCGGCACGCTTCTCCGGCGAGATGTCGGTCCATGCGCCGACGATTTCTACAGGGTCGCCCTTCTCATCGTTGACGACCCGCATCTCGTCACGCATCCAGCGATAGATGCCGCGGCTGTCGGCAAAGCGATACTCATGGGTAATCGCGCCGCTCTCCAGCAATCTGCTCGAAGCCTCGGCCGCGCTATCGCGATCATCCGGATGCACATGCGACCACCACCAACCCGGCTCGAGCGCACGCTCGGCGCTGAATCCGAGCACACGCTCGATGTTGTCGCTGAGCCAGGTCAAGCGCAATTCGCGATCATTGGCATCGAGCGAATAAAGCAGTGTCGGACTCGAGGCAAGCAGGCGGGTGAGACGCCCGGAAACCTCACGCAGGCGCGACTCCTCTCGTACCAGTTGCGCCTGGCGATGCACTTGCTCCACGGTTGCAGCAAGTTCGAACAGAAAGCCCTCATGGCGCAACAAGTAGGCATCCAACCCCAGATAGAGGCTACTGGCAGCCAAGTCTTCATTACCCTCCGCCGCGATCATGATCGTGGGCCGTTGTATGTCTAGATTCTCGCGAATCAGACGCACCAGTTCGAGGCCATCCAGATCCGGCAGATCGAAGGCGAGCAGGAACACGTCGTAGCCCACATTGGGCGCGCGCTCGCGCAAGCGCGCCAACGCGGCCGCAGCAGAGTCAACCCGATCGACCCGAATGTGGGGCGCATGCAATGCAAGATGACTCAGCAGCTTGTCGGCCTCGTCGGATCGGTCGTCGGCATAAAGCACCGACAGGCCACGCCGGGTGATCCGGTTACGGTCACCCTTGCGCCTGATTGCTTCAACAAGACGTGAGGGAAGCCGTTTGAGATAGTCGCCCTGCTTGATCAGGTAATCATCCGCCCCGGCCCTGATCGCCACCGCCACCGCATTATGGTCACCCGAGCCGGTAAGCATCACCACCGGCAAGGGGAGTCCCTTCTGACGCACCTCGGCAAGCAACTCCAGGCCGCTGCCGTCAGGCAGATCGAGGTCGAGCAACAGGCCGTCGAACGGCCCCTGCGAAGCCAGCAAGCCGCGCGCCTTTGCTAGCGAAGTCGCGACCTGCAGCTCAATGTCGGGAGCCGAGCGCCTCAAGGCGCGGCGTGCCAGATCCGCGTCGGCAGCAGAGTCCTCGACATAAAGAATTCTCATTAAAATCCCCGGGGTCGATTAATCATGCAAATTCAACAGTACGCGACGCACGACCACACATGCAGACAAGGGCCGCTTGCCAAACAACCGCCCAAGGTGGGGATTCTAGCGTCAGTCGTGCAAATCATGCGAACTTCGGTCCCCCATGATGCTCTGAACTGCGATGAATTCATGCCTGCGTACAATCGTGCTCCTTTTTGCGGTCAGCCTGGTGAGTGGTTGCGGGCTCAGGCTCGCCTACCAACAGCTTGACCACCTGCTGCCCTGGTATGTCAGCGACTATGTAACGCTTGACGATGGGCAGCGCGACACGCTCGATTCAATGCTCGCACACAGACTCGCCTGGCACTGTCAGACCCAGATCCCGGCCTATCGCAAGTGGCTCGACGAGGTGCACGCCAGCCTCGACGGCGAGCGCGTCACCGCTGCCGATCTGCAACCCCTCGGCGATCAGGCCGAAACGATGTGGCGCAAGCTGATGCTTGCGCTCGCGCCGGACCTGACCAAGCTGCTTGCGCAGCTCTCAGACCAGCAGGTCGACGAAATCCTGCGCGCGATGGGCAAGAAGAATCGCGAGCTGCGTCGTGAATACCTCGATATAAGCGATGAACGGCGCCTGGCGAAGCGCACCGAGCGGATGGAGAAGCAACTCAGGCGTTGGACCGGCCGCCTGAGTGCCGAACAACGCGCAATCCTGGATACCTGGGCATCAGAGCTCCGCCCCACCGCAGGCGACTGGATCACCCAGCGCGAGGGCTGGCGCACGCGGTTTTCTGCGGCACTGGCACAACGGGCCGACACCTCGAGGCTCGAAGCACACATGCGGCAACTCCTGGCGACTCCGGACGCACACTGGTCCGACTCGTACCGGGCCGATGTCGAGTTCAATCGCGCTCACACCCTTCAACTCGTCGCGGACGTCTACAATCTTGCCTCGACCCAACAGCGCAACAAAATCGCCGAAGAGATCGGCTCGCTTGGTACCCAACTCGACGAACTTGCCTGCGAGGCTCAGGCGCCGCTTGCTGCACTGCACTGATTCATGCACTCGTCCTTGTGCGAGAATGATGCCCACAACGTGCAACTGACAGCTCACCCGCCATGACCAAACCCCATTCCCCCGCGCCCCCCGGATCGACGGGCGATGTCCGCGCGACCCGCATCATCGCGATTGCGCTTGCCGCCGCTTTCCTGTTGCTGATCGCCGCATTCATGCTGATGGCCTTCACCGCACAAAGCGACATCCGTCTCAATGCAGTCGGCCCGGTCGGGCGCACGGCAGGTGCCGAAAGGGGCGGACTGGTGTTTCACGGCACCGCCAACATATGGGAAGTACGCGGCCAGATGACACAGGACGCCGCAGATGGCATCACGTTTGCGTTCAATCTCATTGGCCCGACCGGCCAACCGCCCCCACCTGAATTAGCGTTGACACTCTCGCTAGAGCGACTAGACGGGGCACAGGCAGGCCTGCCGCTACTCCTTCGCCAGACAGGTCTTGGTGCCTATGAGGCCCGCGGCACCCTGTCGACCGCCGGCCAATGGCGTCTGAAGATGGTGTTCCCCGAGGTCGTCGCCTTTTTCGATTTCGACCGTCTGCCCTGAAAAAACCGCCTCGGCCGTTCGACGATCATTGCAAGTTGATAATCGATTGAACGTATATCCATAGTCTTTTCCGATATGATCAATGCGATCAATTGATTTCCGCAATGCAGCAGATCGCTTTAAAGTTGCTTCACGTTTCAACCAACCCACAGGAAAACCTGCAATGAACTCTCTCATCAACACCGCCGTCAAGCCGTTCAAGGCAACCGCTTTCCACAATGGCAAGTTCGTTCCGGTTTCGGAAGAGAACATGCTCGGCAACTGGTCCGTCGTGTTCTTCTACCCCGCCGACTTCACCTTCGTGTGCCCGACCGAGCTGGGCGATCTGGCCGACAACTACGCCGCGTTCCAGAAACTGGGGGTAGAGATCTACGCGGTTTCGACCGACACCCACTTCACCCACAAGGCCTGGCACGACACCTCCGAAACCATCGGCAAGATCAAGTATCCGATGATTGGCGACCCGACCGGCGCCATCACCCGCAACTTCGGCGTGATGATCGAAGAAGCCGGCCTCGCCGAGCGCGGCACCTTCGTGATTGATCCGCAAGGCAAGGTCCAGATCGTCGAAATCAATGCCGGCGGTATCGGCCGCGATGCGAACGAACTGCTGCGCAAGGTCAAGGCGGCTCAATACGTGGCTGCTCACCCGGGTGAAGTGTGCCCGGCCAAGTGGCAGGAAGGCGAAGCCACGCTGGCCCCCTCGCTCGACCTGGTCGGCAAGATCTGATTGTCTTAGCTCGATCGCAACCCGTTATCGGTTGCGATCGGCCCGATCGGGGCTGGCACAGGCGCCAGCCCCGATCGCGGTGCATCCACCAGCATCGCCCTCGCGGCGAAACTGCTGAATGCGCCGCTCACCCCCTCCAATGCAGTTGGCGTGCCCCTGAATAAGCGAAGGAGTCTTACATGCTCGACACCAACCTCAAGGCCCAGTTGAAAGGTTTGCTGGAAAAGATCGCCCATCCGATCGAACTGATCGCTGCGCTGTCGACCGATGCCAAATCGCTCGAGATGCGTGCCCTGCTCGAAGACATCGTCGCGCTTTCTGACAAGGTCAGCCTGGTCGAGCGCAGCGATGCCGGCGTGCGCGTGCCCTCGTTCGGGGTGAGCCGCAAGGGTGGCGACATGGGTATCCGCTTTGCCGGCATTCCGATGGGGCACGAGTTCACCTCGCTGGTGCTCGCACTGCTCCAGGCCGGCGGTCACCCGCCCAAGATCAGCGACGACGACATCGAGCGCATCCGCTCACTCGAGGGCAAGTACGAATTCGAGACTTTTATCTCGCTGTCGTGCCACAACTGTCCCGACGTAGTGCAGGCGCTAAACCTGATGGCGGTGCTCAACCCCAACATCCGCAACACCATGGTAGACGGCGCGCTGTTCAAGGCCGAGGTTGAGAGCAAGAACATCATGGCGGTGCCCACGGTCGTGCTCAACGGCGAGGTGTTCGGCGCCGGTCGCATGGAGCTGGCCGAGATTCTCGCCAAGGTCGACACCGGTGCGGCCGCCCGCGACGCGGTCAAGCTCAATGCGAAAGATGATTTCGACGTGCTGATCGTCGGCGGCGGGCCGGCCGGTGCGGCCGCAGCAATCTACGCTGCGCGCAAGGGCATCGCGACCGGGATCGTATCCGAGCGCTTCGGCGGTCAGGTTGCCGACACGATGAGCATCGAAAACTTCATCTCGGTCAAGGAAACCGACGGCCCGAAGCTGGTCGCGGCACTCGAGCAGCATGTCAGGAGCTATGAAGTCGACATCATGAACCTGCAGCGCGCCGAAGCGCTGATTCCGGCTACCGAGCCGGGCGGCCT
>JAEUNS010000229.1 GCA_016790005.1 Zoogloeaceae bacterium | reverse complement strand
TGCAGCATCGCTCAATCAGTTCGTGTTCCTGGGCTTTCCGCTCGGTTTCTACATCTTCGCCCAAGGGGCGCTGATCATCTTCCTCATCCTGATCGGCGCCTATGTAGTGACCATGAACCGCCTGGATCGCAAATTCGGCGTGGGGGAAAAGCGCTGAGCCTTGCCCACACCATGGTAAGCAGCGACGCCAATCCAGAACCCTTCCTTTATAGAAAAATCTGACAGTCGCGACCTGAAATCCCACAAATGTATTTACGAAAAATTATAACAATGCAATCTTAGAATCAGGATGTTTACACTTTACTTACAAACTCATCGATCAAGCGCCCCGCGAGGGAGATATGGTCTTTCACGGCACAGGGAATGCATTCTTCTGCGACGGCATCGACCTTAAGTTCAGGACGGCCGCTTGATTTGTTGCGATAATTGCGCTCGAGCATTGAGGCGTTCCGAGCTCACGGACACTTTACCCACACTCAACACAGATCGGGAGTGACGATGTACAAGAACATTTTGGTGGCGGTTGATGACAGCGCAACATCGCGCCGCGCGCTCAATGAAGCAATCGCACTCTCCAAGCTTCATTCCGCACGACTCGAAATTGTCCATGCGGTCGACGAATCGATGGTCGACACCCTCGCGACGCATGGCGGCGCGCTCACGAATGTGGATCAGTTCGACCGCGCGCTGCTCGATAACGGCAAGTCGGTACTTGCCACCGCGGTGGCGACCGCCAGAGCCGCGGGACTCGAGCCGGCTGAGCATCTGCTCACCTCGCATGACCTGCATGCCGCGGACCAGATTTCAAAGGCGGTCACAAGCGCCAAGGCTGATCTTTTGGTCGTGGGTTCGCATGGTCGTCGCGGTTTCCGCCGCCTGCTGCTGGGCAGCGTTGCCGAAGATCTGATGCGCAAGGTCGAGATATCCGTCCTGGTCGTGCGCGGACACCTGCCCGAAGACACCTCCGACGACTGATCAATTCGCCTTGATGACCGACCAGACCTTCTTGCGAACGCCTGGTCGGCGGAGCGCCCTCAATATTTGACGTGATGGGGCGCGAGCGCAGCGGAGACTACATTCGGGCGATCATCGCATCGCCGAACTCTGAACACGACACTTCGGTGGCGCCCTCCATCAGACGGGCAAAGTCATAGGTGACCTGCTTGTCGGCGATTGCCCCCTCCATGCTCTTGATCACCAGATCAGCCGCCTCTCGCCACTCGAGGTGTCGGAGCATCATTTCGGCCGATAGGATGAGCGACCCCGGATTGACCTTGTCCAGACCCGCATACTTGGGCGCCGTGCCATGGGTGGCCTCGAAGCAGGCATACTGGTCGGAGATATTGGCCCCTGGAGCAATACCGATGCCCCCGACCTGCGCAGCCAGCGCGTCGGAAATATAGTCGCCATTCAGGTTGGTGGTCGCGATCACATCATACTCGGCGGGACGCAACAGGATCTGCTGCAGGAAGGCATCCGCGATGGCGTCCTTGACCAGGATCTCCCTCCCGCTCGTGGGGTTGGTGAATTTACACCACGGCCCACCGTCGATAGCCTGAGCACCAAATTCCTTCTGCGCAGTCTCGTAGCACACGTCGCGAAACAGACCCTCGGTGAACTTCATGATGTTGCCCTTGTGCACTATCGTCACCGATTTGCGGTCATTATCGACTGCGTACTTGAGCGCAGCGCGAACCAGGCGCTGGGTTCCCTCGACCGAGATGGGCTTGATCCCGATTCCCGAGGTCTCAGGAAAACGAATCTTCCTGACCCCCATCTCCTCGGTCAGAAATTTGACCACCTTCCTGGCAGCTTCGCTGCCCGACGGCCATTCGACCCCGGCATAGATATCTTCGGTATTCTCGCGAAAGATCACCATATCAACCAGGTCGGGACGCTTGAGCGGTGACGGCACCCCGGTGAAGTAGCGGACGGGGCGCACACACTGATAAAGGTCGAGTTCCTGACGCAGCGCCACATTCAACGAACGGATTCCCCCTCCCACGGGCGTGGTCATCGGCCCCTTGATCGAGACCGAGTACGCCTTGAGCGCGTCGAATGTTTCTTGCGGAAACCACTCGTCCGCCCCATAGATGCGGGTGGACTTCTCACCTGCGAACACCTCCATCCAGTGAATCCTTTTGGCGCCGCCGTAGGCCTTGGCGACTGCAGCGTCAATGACCTTGATCATCACCGGCGTGATATCGATTCCGATACCGTCACCTTCGATGAACGGGATGATGGGATTGTCTGGTATCGGCTGCCCCGGAACGATCTTCGAACCACCGACAGGTACCGTAATCTTCGATGTGCTCATTGGTGCTCCCTCACTTGAAATCCATGTAAATCCGGCGCACGCAGCCAACCTGGCCGGGCAAGAGCTTCACTTGATTATGGTCGAAATATCGGCGTTTCGAAAGAATGCTCAGCGCCAGCGCAGCTGTCGTTCATGCAAGGGCAAAGCCCTTGCCCGGCAACGATTCGCAGCCGCATTCGGCACGTTTGCCGGTGATAATATCGAGACCCGCCCGGAGGCATCCGGAGCGCGTTCGACGGAGGATTAAAAATGGAAGTCTTCCTTGGAGAAAGCCCGGTCGCGCAGGCCATTGCCTCCACCATGGTGGAGGGATTCGACAAGCATTACCGGATTTTTAGGGAGACTTCGCGCCGCGCCAAGGAAACTTTCGAGGCCGCCGAATGGCAGGTTCAACTCGACACGGTGCGCGAGCGGGTGCAGTTCTATGACGACAGGGTCAACGAGACCGCCAAGCGCTTGCATGACGAGTTCGATGCCGACGCCCTCGACAACTCGACATGGCAACAGGTCAAGCTCCATTACATCGGCATGCTGATAAATCACCGCCAACCGGAGCTCGCCGAAACCTTCTTCAATTCGGTCACGACCAAGATTTTGCACCGCAGTTATTTCAACAACCACTACATCTTCGCCCGACCAGCGATCTCGACCGAGTTCATAGACTCCTATCCCCCGGTCTACAGCAGCTACTACCCCCAGGATAGCGGACTGCGTGCCACGGTAAGGAGAATCATCGAGGACTTCGACTGGCAGCTGCCTTTTGCCGACATCGATGGCGATGTCGAGTCCATTGTCCGCGCAGCATTGAAGCATCTTGGCGGAAGATGGCCGAAGATGGAGGTGAATTGTCAGATACAAGTGCTGTATTCAGCGTTCTACCGCAACAAGACCGCCTATATCATTGGCAAGGCGGTCAACGGCTATCAGGAGTACCCGTTCGCACTGGCGGTGCGGCACAACGACTCCGGCCGGCTCTTCATCGACACCCTCATTCTCGACCCCTGGAGAATCTCGGTCCTGTTTTCCCTGTCGCGCGCCTATTTCTTGGTCGACATGGAAGTGCCATCGGGGTACGTGCAGTTCCTGCGCTCGATCATACCAAACAAGCCGCGTAGCGAACTTTATACGATGCTTGGCCTTGGCAAACAGGGCAAGACCATGTTCTTTCGCGACCTCGTTTCGCACCTGCGCCATTCGAACGACCAGTTCATCATCGCTCCGGGCATTCCCGGTCTGGTCATGCTGGTGTTCACCATGCCCTCATACCCCTATGTGTTCAAAATCATCAAGGATGTATTCGGTAGCTCCAAGAACATGGACCGGGCCACGGTCAAGCGCAAGTATCTGATGGTGAAACATGTCGATCGGGTGGGTCGCATGGCCGACACGCTTGAGTTCTCGAACGCGGCCCTGCCCTTGTCACGCTTTCACCCCGACCTGCTCGCCGAGCTGAACCGGCTTGCGCCTTCGTCATTCGACATCGAGGGCGACTCGGTTGTAATCAAGCACTTCTATATCGAGCGCCGCATGACCCCGCTCAACATCCACCTCGAGCAATCGTCCGACGAAGAGCTTGAAGCTGCGGTCAGGGAATACGGCAACGCCATTCGCGAGCTGGCGATCGCGAATATTTTTCCCGGCGACATGCTCTGGAAGAATTTCGGTGTCACGCGCTACGGAAGGGTGGTGTTCTATGACTACGACGAAATCGAATATATGACCGACATGAACTTTCGCAGGATTCCCCCGGCGCCTCACCCAGAAATGGAGATGGCAAGCGAACCCTGGTATTCGACGGGCCCTCGCGACGTTTTTCCAGAAGAGTTCGCGACCTTTCTGCTCGGTGCACCGCGGGTACGCAAGGCCTTCCTGAGGCATCACCGTGACCTCCTCCAACCAAAGTTCTGGCAGGACGCCCAGGCATCCATCCGCCGAGGCTATGTGGAAGATTTTTTTCCCTACCCCGACGAGTTGCGCTTCTGCAATCTGTTCAATGACGCGCCGCATGCTCCAAGTGCCTGAGCCGGCGGGCCGCCAGGGGTCACGCCCCCCATCCAAGCTCGAGTATCCATGGTGGTCGAGTCTGGCTTAACGCAAGCCGCACATAAGGCACGGTGTTCTCCGGCAGAAGACCTCGGTCGCACCAGCGTAAATCGTCACACTTTCCAGGCTCGCAAATCGAAGCCTCGTTGCGCCACGCACTCGCACGCACGAAGAAATCGACCCGGTTGGTATCAGAGCGGCGGTGCACGACTCCGAGCATCGCAAGAGCCTGCCGTTCGACCTCGACTCCAACCTCTTCGAAAAGCTCGCGCGCCCCGGCTGCGCCGAGCGACTCCCCCGGCTCAACATGCCCGCCCGGAAGACTGTACAAGCCATCAAAGAAACCGGTTCCCGCGCGCCTCATCATGAGAATCCGGCCCTCGCGCTCGAGCACCACATGCACGCCGACCGGAATTCCCGAATGAGCGCCCATCAGTGCTTTCCGGTACTACCGAAGCCGCCCTCGCCGCGTTCGCTGATATTGAACTCATCGACCACGTTGCAATGCACCTGCACCACCGGCACGACCACCAGTTGAGCGATGCGCTCCATCGGCTGGATCGTGAATACCTCGCGACCGCGGTTCCACACCGAGACGAAGATCTGCCCTTGATAATCCGAGTCGATCAAGCCCACAAGATTACCCAGAACGATTCCGTGCTTATGCCCCAGCCCGGAGCGCGGGAGGATCAGCGCAGCCAGACCCGGGTCGGCAAGGTGAATCGCCATGCCGCTGGGAACCAGCGAGGTGTCGCCCGGATACAGGCACAAGGGCGCCGGCAGACAGGCCCGCAGGTCGAGGCCTGCGGCCCCCCCCGTGGCATAGGTGGGAGGATGATCGCGCAGGCGCGCGTCGAGAATTCTGACATCCATCTGATGCATGACGATCTCTCACCGTAGTTGCTGTGTCAGGCGCGCAGCGAGGCGCGCAACGATACCCAGTGCCACTTCGTCCTTTGATGCCCGCTGCAGTGGCGTGCGACCCTCGGCATCATAAAGGACTACGGTGTTGAGATCGCCCCCGAGCCCATCCTGCACCAGATTACCCACGACCAGTTGCAGCCGCTTTGCACGTAGCTTGCCCTGGGCATAGATATCCAGGTCACGACTCTCGGCTGCGAAGCCGACGCAGAAAGGCGGGCTCGCGCGCGCCGCGACCTCGGCGAGGATATCCGGGTTCGGTGTCAGTTCAAGCACGAGGCCGTCACCGGACTTCTTGATCTTGTGCTCGGCCGGCTGTGCCGGCCGGTAATCGGCCACCGCCGCGACGCCGACGAAAACGTCGGCATCGTCCAGGTTGTCCATGACCGCGGCGCGCATTTCGAGTGCGCTGCGAACATCCACCCGCCTCACCCCATACGGTGCCTGCAATGCAGTCGGCCCACTGACCAGCACCACCTCGGCCCCCGCGCGTGCGCAGGCCTGTGCCAGCGCATACCCCATCTTGCCGGAGCTGGTATTGGTGATGCCCCTGACCGGATCGATCGCCTCGAAGGTCGGCCCGGCGGTCATCACAACCTTGCGTCCGCCGAGCAGCTTGTCGCTGAAGAAAGCGGTCACCGCTTCGACCAGCACCTCCGGCTCGAGCATCCGCCCCATGCCGACCTCGCCACAAGCCTGTTCGCCGGTATCCGGGCCGAGCACATGCACGCCATCCTCGCGCAGGCGCGCGAGGTTTCTCGCGGTCGCCGGGTTCTCCCACATCTGCCGGTTCATCGCCGGCGCCACCAGCAGAGGGCAGTCACGCGCGAGACACATCGTGGTGAGCAGATCGTCCGCCATCCCGTGCACAATCTTCGCGAGCACATCGGCGGACGCGGGTGCAATGAGAATCGCCGCGGCCCCACGCGTCAGATCAATGTGCGCCATGTTGTTGGGCATGCGCGGATCCCACAGATCGCTCCAGACCGTGTTGCCCGACAAGGCCTGAAAAGTCACCGCGGTGACGAAACGGGAGCCCGCATCGGTCAGAACCACGTGCACGTCGGCTCCCGCCTTGCCGAGCAGCCTCACCAGCTCCGCCGCCTTGTAAGCGGCCACGCCTCCCGTCACCGCGACCACCAGTTTTCGTCCCGCAATAGCACTCATGAGCATTCACTTGTAATATGACGTTAAACCAACGAACGAGCGCACCATGGCAATCACCGACTGGCCCGAAGCCGAGCGGCCACGCGAAAAACTACTAGGGCGCGGCGCCGAGGCGCTGACCGACGCCGAATTGCTGGCGCTGTTTCTGCGGGTCGGCATCAAGGGCAAGACCGCCGTCGATCTCGCCCGCGACCTCCTGTCGCGCTTCGGCAGCCTCACCCGCCTGTGCACCAGTCCCGCAACCGAGTTTGCGAGTATCCCCGGAATGGGACTGGCCAAGTATGCCCAACTGCAGGCCGCCATGGAACTGGCAAGGCGCGCCCTATCCGAACAAATGCAGGCAAGCGACGTATTCGACTCACCGGCAACAGTTCGCAACTGGCTGCGCCTCAAGATCGGCACGCTACCGCACGAGGTGTTTTGCGTATTGTTGCTCGACGCACGCAACCATTTGATAGCAGCCGAGGAGCTGTTTCGCGGCACCCTGACCCAGACGAGCGTCTATCCCCGCGAGGTGGTCAAACTGGCCCTCCGGCACAACGCAGCAGCGGTCATTCTGGCTCACAACCACCCGTCCGGCGCACGCGAGCCAAGCACGGCAGACGAACTCCTCACCCGCACGCTCAAGCAAGCGCTCGACCTCGTCGATGTGCGCGTACTCGATCATTTCGTCGTCACGGCCCTGGCAGAACCCCTCTCGTTCGCCGAGCGAGGGCTTCTTTGAGCAGGTCTCATTCAAAAAATCAACTCTCTTCTTGCGCCGAGCGGTGAGTCTGAAGTACCATCCGAGGTTTTCCGAATTCCGAACCCCCTGGAGCATACTATGGCTCGCGTCTGCCAAGTGACCGGTAAAGCACCGATGGTGGGAAACAACGTTTCCCACGCGAACAACAAGACAAAACGTCGCTTTCTCCCCAACCTGCAGAACCGTCGGTTCTGGAGCGAGGCCGAGAATCGCTGGATTCGCCTGCGCGTTTCCAATGCAGCCCTTCGCACGATCGACAAAAAGGGCTTTGACGTGGTTGTAGCCGAACTTCGCGCCCGTGGCGAGAAGATCTGAGCGATCTGGCTACCGCTTTCACTCAACAAAGAACTGAACGGAGATTTCCATGGCCAAGGGCGCCCGCGAAAAAATCAAACTGGAGTCGACCGCCGGTACTGGTCACTTCTACACCACTTCCAAGAACAAGCGCACCACACCGACCAAGCTCGAATTCAAGAAATATGATCCGGTCGTACGCAAGCACGTGCTGTACAAGGAAATCAAACTCAAGTGAGTCGGCTGCATCGTCCCGGGTCTGGTCAGGCTTTCAGCACCCGCGACACCAGTTGAAAAAGCGCCATTCGGCGCTTTTTTCATGCCTGGGCCGAGATTCCGGATGAGGCGTTGAGCGCGGGTCAATGCTGCACACTCGCCAGACCAATCCATCAGCAGACCCTACGCCACGCACATAAAAAAGGCTGCCGGATATCCAGCAGCCCTTCTAATTGCCTCGCCCCGAGTTGTCGTGGCGGGCGCTCAAGCCATGATGTTACTCAGCTCAAGCTTTTTGAATGTTTGAAGCTTGCTTGCCCTTGGGGCCCTGAGTCACTTCGAAGGAAACTTTTTCGCCTTCCTTCAGAGTCTTGAACCCGTTCATGTTGATTGCAGAAAAGTGCGCAAAGAGATCTTCGCTGCCGTCGTCCGGAGTAATGAAGCCAAAACCTTTGGAATCATTGAACCACTTCACGGTACCAGTTGCCATATTGCCTTAATCCTTCAAATTTACTAAACGTGTAACGGGCCAACCCCGCGTGTGCAACAAATGCTCAGCGCAGCGAAACCAGACCTGTGCATCCAGAACCACTTCAGCAGCCATGAACCCCAGCACCAGTGCGATTTACCTTGCATTTCACACAGCTTTTCTTTTACGCACTTGCAGGCGCAGCGTCAAGCGTTTCTTCACCAAAACGGTGAGGCAAAACCGCGCCATAGTGTTGCGTGACAACATCACAAACACAACACCATCGCGAGCATAGGAAAAGTAATTGAAAAAACATGAATCACGGGCTGTAGCGCTCCATTTTGCGCCGCAGCAGGCACTTTGTTGCAATTTAGCCCGTGAACCATTGAGCAATCTTCCGTAAACGGTCTATTGCACTCTGTAGCGACTTCATTAGAATGATTCTCATGGCCACTCACAAACAGGGCGAGTTCGTACTCGAGGCGGAGCGAACCCGCACCAAACCTCCGCCCCTATACAAGGTGTTGTTGCTCAACGACGACTTCACGCCAATGGAGTTTGTGGTTATCGTGCTTCAGAGTTTTTTCAGCATGGATCGCGAACGGGCTACGCGAATCATGCTCCAAGTCCACAGAGAGGGGTCGGGGGTTTGCGGCGTCTTCCCCAAGGATGTCGCAGCAACCAAGGTTGATCAGGTTGCCGCCTTCGCCCGTCAGCACCAGCATCCGCTCGCGTGCGTGATGGAGGAAAATTGAGAATGATCGCGCAGGAACTTGAAGTCAGTCTGCATATGGCGTTTGTCGAAGCCCGGCAAAAGCGGCACGAGTTCATTACGGTGGAGCACCTGTTGCTCGCGCTGCTCGACAACCCTTCGGCGGCAGAAGTCCTGCGCGCATGCGAGGCGAATATTGAGGAGTTGCGCAAGGAACTCACTGCCTTCATCAATGAGCACACTCCGAAGGTCGAAGGTGATGTCGAGATCGACACCCAGCCGACGCTAGGATTTCAGCGTGTGATACAACGCGCGATTCTGCATGTACAGTCCTCCGGCAAGAAGGAGGTCACTGGTGCAAATGTGCTGGTTGCAATATTTGGCGAGAAAGACTCACACGCGGTGTACTTCTTGCAGCGCCAAAACATCTCCCGCTTGGACGTCGTAAATTTCATCTCACACGGAATCTCCAAGCAACCGCCGCAACGCGCCGCCGGTGCGCAAAAATCCGACTCGGAGCAAGGCGAACAGGAGCAGGAAGCCGCACAACCTGGCGGAGCACTCGAGAACTTCACCCAAAACCTCAACCAGCAGGCCCTGGTGGGCAAGATAGACCCGCTCATTGGTCGTGACAAGGAACTCGAGCGCGTCATCCAGACCCTGTGCAGACGGCGCAAGAACAACCCATTGCTGGTGGGTGAGGCAGGGGTGGGCAAGACCGCGATCGCCGAGGGACTGGCGCGCCGTATCATCGAGGATCGAGTCCCCGACATTCTCAAGGATGCGCAGGTGTACGCACTCGACATGGGCGCACTTCTGGCTGGCACTAAATACCGTGGCGACTTTGAACAACGCCTCAAGGCTGTGCTCAAGCAGTTGCGCGAAGCGCAAAACGCAATCCTGTTCATTGACGAGATTCACACCCTGATCGGCGCGGGCGCTGCTTCGGGCGGCACGCTCGATGCTTCCAACCTGCTCAAGCCTGCGCTTTCTTCCGGCCAACTCAAGTGCATCGGCGCCACGACCTACAACGAGTTCAGGCAGATCTTCGAGAAGGATCACGCGCTTTCACGCCGGTTCCAGAAGGTCGACGTGGTCGAGCCATCGGTTTCGGAGACGGTGGAGATCCTCAAGGGGCTCAAAAGTCGTTTCGAAGAGCATCACGGGGTCAAGTACTCGGCCGCGGCACTCAGTTCGGCGGCTGAATTGTCGGCACGCTACATTAACGATCGCCACCTACCCGACAAGGCCATCGATGTCATCGACGAAGCCGGTGCCGCGCAGCGCATCCTGCCGAAATCGAAGCAGCGCAAGACCATCGGCAAGGGCGAAATCGAGGACATTGTCGCCAAGATCGCACGCATCCCGCCCCGATCGGTCTCGAACGACGACCGCACCGCACTCAAGACACTCGAGCGCGACCTTCGCAGCGTGGTATTCGGGCAGGATGCCGCAATCGAAGCACTCGCCAAGGCGATCAAGATGTCGCGCTCCGGTTTGGGCAATCCGCAAAAGCCGATCGGCAGCTTCCTGTTCAGTGGCCCCACGGGTGTCGGCAAAACCGAAGTCGCCCGTCAGCTCGCCTATACGCTCGGGATCGAACTCGTGCGTTTCGACATGTCGGAGTACATGGAGCGTCACGCGGTGTCGCGCCTGATCGGCGCCCCACCCGGATATGTTGGTTTCGACAACGGTGGCCTGCTGACCGAGGCAGTTACCAAGAAGCCGCACTGCGTGCTGCTGCTCGACGAAATCGAGAAGGCACATCCCGACATCTACAACATCCTGCTCCAGGTGATGGATCACGGTACGCTCACCGACAACAACGGGCGCGAAGCTGATTTTCGCAATGTCATCATCGTCATGACCACCAACGCCGGCGCAGAGGCGATGCAGAAATCAGTGATGGGATTCTCGGCCAAACGCGAGTTGGGTGACGAGATGGGCGAGATCAAGCGGATGTTCTCTCCGGAGTTCCGCAACCGGCTCGATGCGACGATTTCATTCGCTGCTCTCGACAATACCGTCATCCTCAAGGTCGTCGACAAGTTCCTGATGCAACTCGAAGCGCAGTTGCATGAGAAGAAGGTCGAGGCACACTTTACTGACGAGCTCAAAGCGTGGCTTGCATCGGAGGGCTTCGATCCACTCATGGGTGCTCGACCTATGGCACGCCTGATTCAGGATGCGATTCGTTCGGCGCTTGCCGACGAACTGCTGTTCGGCAGGCTCGCAAACGGTGGTCGTGTCACGATCGACCTTGATGAAGAGGGCAAGGTCAAACTCATGTTCGATGAGGTCGAGACAGCAACGACCTGAGCAGTCAAAGACTTACCTAAAGGCGGCCGCAAGGTCGCCTTTTTTTCGTGATTGACACCCGTCGATCGAATGAGCCGGCCTGCCCTTAATGGTGATAACACGCAGAAACTGAGCACCGGCTTACAACTGGAGACCCGCATGGAAATTCAAACGGCCGATCTTTGCGATGCCAATGAAGGCAAGATCAAAGTCTGCGTACCGATGTTCACAAGCTTCGGCGGCAAATCGAACTTTGGCGGGCAGATTGCCACGTTAAAGGTCTTCGAGGACAACTCGCTGGTGCGTACCGCTCTCGAATCGCCCGGCCGGGGACGCGTTTTGGTGGTCGACGGCGGCGCTTCGATGCGTTGCGCTCTGGTCGGCGATCAGCTCGCCCTGCTGGGCGTGAGGAACGGCTGGACGGGCATCATTGTATATGGCTGCATCCGCGACTCGAAAGCCATCGGCGCGATGGACCTGGGCGTGTTCGCGCTCGGCACCCATCCGCAGAAGAGCATCAAGAAAGGCGCGGGCGATAGCGATATCGTCGTCACCTTTGGTGGGGTCAGCTTCATCCCGGGTGAATTCGTCTATGCGGATGAGGATGGAGTGATGGTCTCGGAGCATGCACTCGTCGGCCCCGCCTGAGTGCGGAACGGCCCCTGCCGAATGACGAAGCCAACAACCGTTCATCCAAAACTAGCTCGCTCTCCGATCGTGGCAGGGCGAGCCCCCGACAACCCGCCCAAGCCAATCAGCTACCGCAGCGCAGCAGATAATATTTCACCACGACATTTTATATTTCGCATCACAAAATGTTATACACAACGCACTGTTTTTACTAACTAAATTTTTTCTTATATCTTATATAAGACATATTGCTGCAAAGCGAAAACCTTCCTATACTCTGACCATGTGAAAACCATGCATGACAAGCTTGTTCGTCAACGCGAACCGATGCCGGCATGGTCTGCACATAGACAGACAGAGTCATCCCCCCTCTCTCAAACTCGTCAGTGAATAAGGAAGTCTCCATGAGCACAACCCGCGAACAGCAAATCGCCGCCCTCGAAAAAGACTGGGCTGAAAACCCCCGTTGGAAAGGCATCAAGCGCGGCTATACCGCCGCCGAGATCGTTCGCCTGCGTGGCTCCGTACCGGTCGAATACACCCTGGCCCGTCGCGGTGCCGAGAAGCTCTGGAACCTGGTGAACAACGAGCCCTACGTGAACTGTCTGGGTGCACTTACCGGTGGTCAGGCCATGCAACAGGTCAAGGCCGGCATCAAGGCCATTTACCTCTCGGGCTGGCAAGTCGCTGCTGACAACAACGAATATGCCGCGATGTACCCCGACCAGTCGCTGTACCCGGTCGACTCCGTTCCGAAGGTCGTCGAGCGCATCAACAACGCCTTCACCCGCGCAGACGAGATCCAGTGGTCGAAGGGCGCAAACCCGGGTGACGCTGGCTACATCGACTACCATGCCCCGATTGTGGCCGATGCTGAAGCCGGTTTCGGCGGCGTGTTGAACGCGTTCGAACTGATGAAGGCGATGATCCGCTCAGGTGCGGCAGGCGTGCACTGGGAAGATCAGCTGGCGTCGGTCAAGAAGTGTGGTCACATGGGCGGCAAGGTGTTGGTGCCGACCACTGAAGCCGTGCAAAAGCTGATCGCTGCCCGTATGGCCGCCGACGTCTATGGCGTGCCGACCCTGGTGATCGCCCGTACCGACGCTGAGGCTGCCGATCTGCTGACTTCGGACTATGACGAGAATGACAAGCCCTTCCTGACCGGCGAGCGCACGGCCGAAGGTTTCTACAAGACCCGCAAGGGCCTTGATCAGGCCATCTCGCGCGCCATCGCCTATGCGCACTACGCCGACCTGGTGTGGTGCGAAACCGGTACGCCGGACCTGGAGTTTGCACGCAAGTTTGCCGAAGCCGTGCATAAGGTCCATCCGGGCAAGATGCTGGCTTACAACTGCTCGCCCTCGTTCAACTGGAAGAAGAACCTCGACGACGCCACCATTGCCAAGTTCCAGCGTGAACTCGGCGCGATGGGCTACAAGTACCAGTTCATCACCCTGGCTGGCATTCACTCGATGTGGTACAACATGTTCGATCTGGCGCAGGACTACGTGGCCCGCGGCATGTCGGCTTACGTCGAGAAGGTTCAGGAGCCGGAATTCGCCGCACGTGACCGCGGCTACAGCTTCGTTTCGCACCAGCAGGAAGTTGGCACCGGCTACTTCGACGAAGTCACCACCGTCATTCAGGGTGGCAAGTCGAGCGTCACCGCGCTGACCGGCTCGACCGAAGAAGAACAGTTCCACTAATCGCTTGATTCAGGGCGCCACACGACGCCCGAATCCTGGAGAAAGGCCCGTCCGCAGATCGCTCTGCAGACGGGCCTTTCAGTTTCCGGTCCAGTTTGCACAGGGGCGGATGAGCGCATCACCCGCCCCTATGGATTCAGCCGCGTCCCGGCCCCATGCCGGCCCCATCACCCTTTCCACCATGGCGCATCCCGCGCTCACCCTTGTCGCCACGCCCGTGCATCTTCATGAACTCGGCGTCGAAGACGATCTTCTGGGCATCGGACAACTGCGGATAGAGCGCTTCGACTGCCTTGCGGGTTTCAGCCATTTCGGCCTGGCGCAACTTGCTCATCTCTTCCATGCGTGCCATCCGGTCGAGCACGGTCTTTGGCTGGTCGGCTTGGCCACGCGCCTGCATGTGCGTCACCATGCGCTCACTGCGCTCCTTCATCGACGCCTTGAAGCCCTCCCATGCCGGCCGCTGTTCCGGCGTCAGCGCAAGCGCCAGTTCGAGTCGTGCCAAGTGTTCCTGCGAGCGTTGCGTCATCCGCTCCTGCATCTGTGCGGGCGCCATGGTGTGCCAGCTGGCCTTGCCGCCCATCCCGCCATCGCAATCACCTCCACGGGCCATGACTGCGGTACCCAATGCGCTGGAGCCGATCAATGCAGCGACTATCGAGGTTTTGATCCAGGTTTTCATGATGGTCTTCCTTGTTGGTTGATTTGCGTCTTGTGCCCGTTCCTGTGGGCGACGGAGCCATTTGAACACCATGATGTAAGCACGACATGTCTGCAACGGCCCGTTTTGCAGCCTGATGTCTCTGTACTGCAGCCAGATACGCTGAGATACAAAGTCGGGCGGAGGCAGGCTTAAGATACATGCCATGGAGAATCCAAATGAACAGCCAACAAGACCATATCCTGATCGTAGATGATGACCGCGACATTCGTACGCTGCTTGCGGACTATCTCGAGAAACAGGGCTTGCGTTGCACCGCTGCGGCCGACGGACGCGAGATGAAGTCGGCGCTGGAGCGCCATCGCATCGACCTGATCGTGCTGGACGTGATGATGCCGGGCGAGGATGGCCTCACCCTGTGCCGCAACCTGCGCGCCGGAGGCGGCGCGCATGCCAACACCCCGGTTCTTATGCTGACCGCCCGTAGCGAAGACATGGACCGGATCGTCGGTCTGGAGATGGGTGCAGACGACTACCTGCCAAAACCCTTCGTACCACGCGAGCTGTATGCCCGGATACGCGCAATCCTCCGGCGCGCACGCGCACTCCCGCCCAACATGGACACCCCGTCGCATGCCCGTTCGGCCGACCTACGCTTTGGCTCCTGGCGCCTGGATTCCGTCGCGCGCCACCTGATTGATGGCGACGGCGTCATCGTGCCACTATCGGGCGCCGAATACCGCCTGCTATCGGTTTTTGTGGCCCACCCCCAAAGCGTGCTGAGTCGCGACCAGTTGATGGAACTGACCCAGGGGCGCGAATCCGACGTATTCGATCGCTCAATCGACCTCCTGGTGAGCCGGCTGCGCCAGCGCCTGCGTGACAACGCCCGCGAGCCCATGCTCATCAAGACGGTACGCAATGAAGGCTATGTACTGGCGGCGACCGTAACGAGCGCCGAACTCGATGGCGAAACGTCATGAAACTCACATGGCCGCGCACGCTGTTCTCGCGCCTCATGCTGATCTGGCTGGTGGGCATCACACTCGTGCTCGGCAC
>JAEUNS010000213.1 GCA_016790005.1 Zoogloeaceae bacterium | reverse complement strand
CTCGAGCTCGCAATGGGCATAGAGGGCACGTGCCAACGGCGGTGCCTCGAGCAGCGGCACCTTGTGCTCGCGCGCGATCTCGCGAATCTTGAGCGCGAGCTCTCCGCGCCCCTTGGCGACAACCACCGGTGCGCCCATGCGGGCCGAGTCGTACTTGAGCGCAACCGAAAAGTGTGTCGGGTTGGTCACCACCACGTCGGCCTTGGGCACCTCGCTCATCATGCGGCGGCGGGCCATCTCCATCTGCACCCGGCGAATGCGTGCCTTGAGCTGCGGGTCGCCCTCCTGCTCCCTGAATTCGCGCTTGACCTCTTCCTTGGTCATGCGCAGTTTCTTGTAATACTGAAACAGCTGAAAAGGCACATCGATCAGCGCGATCACCGCGAGGCCCAGCACGATCAGCAGCGCCGACCACACCAGCGTATCGAAAAACTCGGTGATGGCTCGGTCGAGCGCCATGCTCATCAACGAGAACACATGCTCCTGCTCGCGGAGGAAGACAAATGCGCCCATTCCGCCGACGATTCCGGCCTTCAGGATCGATTTCACCAGTTCGACCAGACCGTGCACCGAGAACATCCGGCCCAGGCCGGCGATCGGATTCATGCGCGACAACTTCATGCCGAGCGCTTTGGGCGAGAACACGAAACCGCCAAGCAGTATCGGCGCCGCGATTGCCGCAAGCATCAGGATGCAGAAGAGCGGCAGCATGGTGATCATCGCCTGAGTGAACAGGTCGCCGAAGTCCTTCAGCATCAAGCGCGGGTCGAAGGCCACCGCGCGCTCGAAGCTAAAGCCATGGCGCAGGATTCCGAGCACCCGATCCGACATCCAGCCACCGAGCGCCCACAAGCTGAGCACGCCAATGACCAGCACCAGAAACGTCGATAGCTCACGCGACTGGGGTACCTGACCTTCCTCGCGCGCCTGCTCGAGGCGTCGTGCCGATGGTTGTTCGGACTTTTCGAGATCGCTATCTTCAGCCATGTCCGGCCCCCTGATTCACCACCCCGCCCCGGTCCGGGCGAGATGCGAATGGCGCCATTATCGACTTGGGAAGGCAAGCATCAGGGGTGAATAAAAGCCGGGTTTGTGCCCCAATTCAAGTGACTTGCACTGGCGACCTACGAGATCAGAGTGGTGCAGGCAGCTTTTCCAGCCCACGAATACTTGAGCCCTCGGCCAGCCCGCGCTCGGCGAACCAGCCCTGGTTCATCTCGAGCGCATAGCGCGCGGGCGCTGCTGCGCAATGGCTCTCTTCGGAATGCGGAGTCATGTCGGCGATGTTGAGGATGCGCCCCTCGGCATCGGCAAAGGCCACTGAGAGCGGAATCAGCGTGTTCTTCATCCACATGCAGTGACGCGCGTCATGGGTGAACACGAAAACCATGCCACGTTGGGCAGGCATGCTTGGACGGTTCATCAGGCCCACCTGGCGATGCTGCGGGGTAGCCGCGAGTTCGGCCTGGATCCGGTACATGCCGATCGAAAGATCGACAAGTGGCATCTGCCCCTGAGCTTGGCTCAGGCCACTGGCCATGAGCAACCCCGCGCCCATGAGCAGGCCTCGCGCATAGCCCCGACCGCGAAGACCGACCAAGAAACCGAAATTCATCATTCCACTCATGTTCTCTTGCTTCCTCATCTCATCCCTTGTCATTCAAACGTCCGGAGCGATGACGGCGGATTCGCGGCAAATCGTTCGCAAGCGACGACCTGCGCGGCTCTCGTTCGGACATTGCCGGTGGCAGCGAATTACGAGCCGGCTCAAGCA
This sequence comes from Zoogloeaceae bacterium, assembly GCA_016790005.1. GTDB lineage: Bacteria > Pseudomonadota > Gammaproteobacteria > Burkholderiales > Rhodocyclaceae > UBA2357. The sequence goes on along the minus strand of JAEUNS010000213.1, from coordinate 12,776 downwards.
ACTCACGCCACGTACCCGGGCCGAGTCCATCCAGCGACCAGTCGCCGATCGCGAGCCTGATCAGGCGCAGGGTGGGCAGGCCGACCCGGGCCGTCATGCGCCGCACCTGCCGATTCTTGCCCTCACGCAGCACAATCTCCAGCCATGCGGTCGGTATGGCCTTGCGTTCGCGAATCGGCGGATCGCGCGCCCACAGCCAGGTCGGCTCCGGCACCGGACGCGCTTCGCACGGTCGGGTGATGAAATCGCCGAGATCGACACCTGCGCGCAAGCGCGCCAGCGCAGCATCGCTCGGCTCGCCCTCGACCTGGGCCAGGTAGGTCTTGGGCAGCTTGTGGCGCGGGTCGGCCACCCGGCTCTGGAGCCCGCCATCATCGGTCAGCAGCAACAAGCCCTCGCTGTCGGAATCGAGCCTGCCCGCGGCATAGACACCCGGCACCGAAATGTAGTCCTTGAGCGTCGGGCGTCCGCCCTCGTCGCTAAACTGGCACAGAACGCCGAATGGCTTGTTGAACAGGATCACGCGCGTCATGCCGGCAATATACCGCGTCCAGGTGTGGGCCGACCATTGCCGCCGATCACGGCAAGCCGATGACCAAGGTCTGATTCGCCCAGCGCTGTGCATCGTCGATCTCATGGGTCACGAAGATCAGCATCTTGGTCCCGTGGTCGATCTCGGCGCGCACCCAGTCGCCCGCCACGACCCGGGCTTCAGCATCCAGCGCGCCAAACGGCTCATCTAGCAGAATGAGCGGCTGCTCGCGCAGCACCGTGCGGATAAGCCCGATCCGTTGCCGCTGACCGCCCGACAACTCACCCGGCAGGCGACCGAGCAGACTCGCCACTCCGAGATGTTCGCAAGCGGCCTCCACCCTTTGCCACTGAATCGTGGAAGGGCGGCCCTGGTTGAAGCCGAGCCGCAGGTTGTGGGCCACGCTGATGTGCTCGAACAGATTGTGTTGCTGAAAGAGCGTCGCGACGGGACGATCTTCGGCACGCACGTCTTGCAGCGAACGTCCGTCCAGCAAGATCTCGCCGGCGAGCGGCGGCACGAAACCGCCCAGGCATTCGAGCAAGGTGCTCTTGCCTGCCCCGCTGGGGCCCATAAGGGCCATGATCTGGCCGCGTTCGAGCTTGAAATCATGCTGCCAGCGCAAGCTGCCGCGTCCCATACACAGCGCCCGGAGTTCAAGCACGCTCGCGCTCCAGCAAGCACAGCGCACCCAGCGCCAGGGCCAGCAGCAGCAGCGATGCCGCGGCCGCTTCATCCAGACGATAGCTACCCGCCAGCGCATGAATCATCCATGGCAGCGTATGCCATGACGGGTTGCCGAAGATGCCGAACACCGCAAAATCGCCGAGCGCAAGTACGAACGCGATCGCCAGCACCCGCCGCAAAGCCGGTTCGAGAAAGGGCCCGAGTACCAGCCGCCAGTGACGCCAGCCTTGAAGGCCAAGATCGGCGAGCAGTTGCCGATACTGAGCGTCATACTCGAACATGCTCGGCTTGAGCTGCACGAACACGAACGGCAGCGCTATCAATGCATTGAGCAGAACGATGGCGATCCAGCCCCAATCCAGCCAATTCACCCAGGCCATCAGAAACACATACAGGCCAACCGACAACACCATGCCCGGTATCACCAGATGATGAAGCGCCGCCGCTTCGATCAGCCTGCGCCGCAACGCATCATCGAAATGCCGCCACAGACTCAGGGCCGCGAGCGCAAGCAACACTGCAAGCAACGCCGCCGCGAGCGCGAATCCGATCGACATCGCACTGGCGCGAGCGATCTCGGACCACGGCAGTGCCCCTCCGGCCAAGGCCGCTACCGGTAACAGGCTTACGATCGGCATCAGCAGGAAGAGCGCGACCGCGACGTAAAGCGCCCGCCCGCACCACTTTGCCAGCGACCCTACATGCGGCCTCCATGCGTCGCCGGCCCTGGCCGCCACCAGCCACTGCAACCCGCCCCAGCGACTGAACAACGCAAACAGGCCGCCCGCCACCACCAGTTGCATGCAGGCGAGGAACAAGGCTTCGGGCGGATTGAAGTCGAATTTGAGCGCCTGATAGATCGCCACCTCCAGCGTCGTCGCACGTGGCCCGCCGCCCAGCGCGAGCACGACCGCGAAGCTGTTGAAGCACAGCAAAAAAACGAAGCCGAACACCCCGGGCAGGGCGGTGCGCAGCACCGGCCATTCGACCAGCCAGAAGCGCTGCCAGCCACTCAAGCCCAGTTGCGCGGAGATCTTCCAGGCATCAACCGGAATGCTCTGCCAGCGGTGACTCAACACCCTGATCGCGAAGGGCGCATTCAAATAGACGTGTGCGATCAGGATGCCCGGCAGGCCATAAAGCTGCCAGCCCTCGCCAAGGAGCGGCGTGATCCAGCCCGAACGGCCGAAAAGCGTCACCAGCCCGGTGATGAGCACCAGGCTGGGCATCACGAAGCACAGCAGGCACAGGCGCAGGAACCAGGCACGTCCGCGCAGATGCGGGTCGAGAGCGAGTGCACGTGCAAGCGGCAAGGCGATCACCAGCGACAGCACCGCGCTCAGCAACGCCTGCCACAGCGAGAACTGCAGCACATGCCAGAACCAGCGCTCGCGCAGCAATGCCGTGCTCACCCCGGCGTCACTGCGCACAGCCAGCGCAAGCACTGCCGCCACGCTGATCGCAAGCATCACGAACACCGCGAGCACCCCCGGCATGAGCCGGACTCCGAGCGGAAGCCTCAGCCCCGCCTGAGGAAAACCTGCCGGCAGGAGCAGTCGTTCAGCAATCACCGGCTTACGGCTTCACGCCATTCGCGCACCCAGATCGAACGGCTGGCGCCGATCTCATCGGCGCTAAAACCGATGCGCGCCGGCCGGATCAGTCGATCGAAGGCCTCGGGCAGCTTTACATCATCGCGAACCGGCAACATCCAGTTGGTGACCGGAATGATCTCCTGAGCCTCACGACTGAGCAGAAACGCGAGAAAGCGGTTTGCCAGCGCCGGATTGTCGGTGTGGGCCGAAAGCGCCGCCACCTCGACCTGAGCCACATGGCCTTCGGCAAAATGCGCCGCCCGATAGCGATCGGTGCCGTCGGAAACGATGTGATAGGCCGGTGAGGTGGTATAGCTCAGCACATAGTCCGCCTCACCCTGCAAAAACATGTTGTAGGCCTCGGACCAGCCGCTGGTCACGGTTACGGTGTGCCGCGCAAGTCGGGTCCAGGCAGCCGGCGCTTCATCGCCATATACCGCCCTGACCCAGTGCAGCAGACCCAGGCCAGGCGTGCTGGTGCGCGGATCCTGGTAGATCACCCGTGCGTTGCCATCGATCAATGCAGCCAGCGAATCGACTGGTGCGCCGATCTTCTGATGGTCATAGATGAACGCAAAATAGCCAAAATCGAAGGGCACGAAGCTGTCGTCCGCCCAGGCGAGCGCAGCGACCATCGGGATGGACGCAAAATCCACCGAATGCGGCTGCACCAACCCGTGCGTGCGTACATCCTTTATCAAGGAATCGTCAAGGCCGACAATGACATCCGCACGAGTATTCGCACCCTCGAGTCGTACCCGGTTGAGTAGCGCCACTCCGTCTTCGACCCCGACGAATTCGAGCGTACATCCGCACTGCGCTTCGAAGCGGGTCTTCAGTTCAGGGCCGGGGCCCCAGCTGCTGATGAAGGACTCGTAAGTGTAGACCGTGAGGTCGGCCGCGGCGGCCGAAGCCTGGCCCGCGGCCAGCGCAAAGGCCGCGCATGCGAGCGAGTGACGGATGTTCATGGGCGTTCCGGTTTCAAGGACACACAAGACCGGCGCGGAACGGGGGATCAACGACAAGGCCGAGGAAGCAGCCATCCCATTCCCTACGCCAGCACTAACTGGATCAGGTTCAGCGGGTTTAGACTCTCAGCCCCGAGCCAAAGGCTCCACGGCACCCCGATGAGACCTGCCGAGTATAACAATGCCGCAACATGAACACCATGCCGACCCGGCGCCCTCGCCCGTCCTGGGACACTTGCTGAACCCGATCGACAGCGTCCGCTTTCTGGGCATGGGCAGCGCCAACCCGCACTGGCGGGTCGAGGCCGGCGGCGAAACCTATGTGTGGCGGCAGTTCGGCCCCGAACACGCTTCGCCCGGGGCCGATCATGCGCGCGAGGCGAGAATCCTGGCGGCGATTGCCCACCATCCTTGGGCACCCGTGCTGCTTGCCCACTGCCCACGCCACGGAATGCTGTTTCGCGAGGCCCCGGGACAGCACCCCCAAGCGGCGAGCCTGAGCCAGCGGCAACGTATTGCGCTGCTCAAAACCATAACCGAGTGCTGGTCGACAACGATCGACGAGCCGCCCCGAGACTATGTGACGCTGGTTGAGGCCTACGCCCACCGCGCTCCACCCTCAGGCCAACGCGACGAGCTCGTCATTGCACTGATCGAGGCCTGCACAGCATGGCCTTCCGAAGCTTTCCGCCTGACCCACCACGACCTTCACGCCGGCAATCTGCTTCTGGCCGAGGATCGCTGGACTTTAATAGACTGGGAGTATGCGGCGCTTGGCAACCCCTGGTTCGATGCGGTAGCGCTCGACAAGATGCTTGATCTCACGCCGGCCGAGAAGAGCCTGCTCGTACCGATGCTCGATGGTGCTGCAAATCCTGAGCGATGGACTGCGATGGCACAATGGCGGAGTCAGCTCAACCAGTTGTGGTCACTCGCTCGCTGCCGGCAATCTGAATAGCAGAGAAGCCCCCGCCAGTCACCCGGCGGGGGCTTCTCTGTCGTGCATCGAGGCCGACTCAGCCTCGCATACCGACTCTTTCCGCTCAGACCTCGACCGTATCCGCAACCTCGCGGAATGCCGGAATTTGATCGAAGTTCATGTAGCGGTAGATGTCCTTGGCTTTGGAATTGACCACTTCCACCTGCGCCATGTACTCGGCCACCGTCGGGATCTTGCCCATCAGCGCGCACACCGCGGCCAGTTCGGCCGAGCCGAGATATACGCGGGTATCGATGCCCAGACGGTTCGGGAAGTTACGGGTCGAGGTCGACATCGCGGTGCTGCCCTTGCGAACCTGTGCCTGGTTACCCATGCACAGCGAGCAGCCCGGCATCTCCATGCGCGCACCGGACTTGCCGAGCACGCCGTAGTAGCCTTCCTCGTTTAGGATCATCGCGTCCATCTTGGTCGGCGGAGCGATCCACAGGCGGGTCGGGATGTCGGACTTGCCGTCGAGCACCTTGCCGGCTGCACGGAAGTGGCCGATGTTGGTCATGCAAGACCCGATAAACACTTCATCGATCTTGTCGCCGGCGACTTCGGACAGCAGCTTGACGTCGTCCGGGTCGTTCGGGCAAGCAACGATCGGCTCCTTGATGTCGGCCAGATCGATCTCGATCACGGCGGCGTATTCGGCATCGGCATCACCCGAGAGCAGCTCGCCCTTGGCGACCCACTCTTCCATGGCCTGGATGCGGCGCTTGAGGGTGCGCGCATCTTCGTAGCCGTTGGCGATCATCCACTTCATCAGCGTGATGTTCGAGTTCATGTACTCGACGATCGGCGCCTTGTTCAGATGCACGGTACAACCGGCCGCCGAGCGCTCGGCCGACGCGTCGGAGAGTTCGAATGCCTGCTCGACCTTGAGGTCCGGCAAGCCTTCGATCTCGAGGATGCGACCCGAGAACACGTTCTTCTTGCCTTTCTTCTCGACGGTCAGAAGGCCCTGCTTGATCGCATAAAGGGGAATGGCGTTGACCAGGTCACGCAGGGTGACGCCGGGCTCCATCTTGCCCTTGAAGCGCACCAGCACCGATTCAGGCATGTCGAGCGGCATCACGCCGGTTGCCGCGGCAAACGCCACCAAGCCGGAACCCGCCGGGAAGGAGATACCGATCGGGAAACGGGTGTGGCTGTCGCCGCCGGTGCCGACGGTATCGGGCAGCAGCAAACGGTTGAGCCAGGAGTGGATCACACCGTCACCCGGACGCAGCGACACACCGCCACGGGTGCTGATGAAGCCTGGCAACTCGCGGTGCATCTTGACGTCGACCAGTTTGGGGTAAGCCGCGGTGTGGCAGAAGGACTGCATCACCAGATCGGCAGAGAAACCGAGGCAGGCGAGGTCCTTGAGCTCATCGCGGGTCATCGGGCCGGTGGTATCCTGCGAGCCGACCGTGGTCATCTTGGGCTCGCAGTAGGTGCCCGGACGAATGCCCTGACCTTCCGGCATGCCGCAGGCACGGCCGACCATCTTCTGCGCCAGCGAGAAGCCCTTGCCGGAATCGGCAGGCGCCTGCGGCAGGCGGAACAGGGTGCTGACCGGCAGACCCAGTGCCTCACGCGCCTTGGTGGTAAGACCGCGACCGATGATCAGCGGAATACGGCCACCCGCGCGCACTTCGTCGAGAATCACGAGGGTCTTGAGCTGCGACTCGGCAACTACGGTGCCGTTCTTGAGCGCAGTGACCTTGCCGCTTGCGTGATCGACCTTGAGCTCGATCTCGTCGCCCATGTCAAGCTGACCACAGTCGATCTCGATCGGCAGTGCGCCGGCGTCTTCCATGGTGTTGAAGAAGATCGGGGCGATCTTGGAGCCCAGACACACGCCGCCGAAGCGCTTGTTCGGTACGAACGGGATATCTTCGCCGGTAAACCACAGCACCGAGTTGGTGGCGGACTTGCGCGACGAACCAGTACCGACCACGTCACCGACATAGGCGACCAGGTTACCCTTGGCGCGCAAGTCTTCGAGGAACTTGATCGGGCCGCGTACACCGGGCTCTTCGGGGGTGATGCCGGGGCGGGCATTCTTGAGCATGGCGAGTGCATGCAGCGGAATGTCGGGGCGCGACCATGCGTCGGGCGCAGGTGAAAGATCATCGGTGTTGGTTTCGCCAGTGACCTTGAAGACGGTGAGCTTCTGCGATGCGGGCACTTCCGGACGGCTGGTAAACCACTCCGCATCGGCCCATGACTGCATTACGGCCTTGGCGTTGGCATTACCAGCGGCTGCGAGTTCTTTCACATCATGGAAGAAGTCGAACATCAGAAGGGTTTTCTTCAGGCCTTCTGCGGCAACCGCACCGACTTCGGCATCTACGAGCACATCGATGAGCGGCTTGATGTTGAAACCACCCAGCATCGTACCAAGCAACTCGGTGGCCTTGGCACGCGACACCAGACCACAGGCGAGTTCGCCCTTGGCAACCTGGGCCAGAAACTCGGCCTTGACCTTGGCTGCATCGTCGACACCTGCGGGCACCCGGTAGGTCAGCAAATCGACCAGGAAGGCTTCTTCGCCAGCGGGCGGATTCTGGAGCAAGGCGACGAGTTGAGTCGTTTGGTCCTTGGACAGGGGCAGCGCGGGAATGCCAAGGGCGGCACGCTCTGCGACATGGGCACGGTAAGCTTCAAGCACGGCGGTTTCCTTCCATCGATGAAGTGGCAGGGCGTTCGGAGCAGCCCCGAACGGGATTCTTACATTATATGTCTTTTATAAGACTCAAGGTGCAATGCAGCATAGACTGCTTTTGCCATACCTGCAAGACCTTAGCTTCGATAGCATCAGTACTGGGCAGGCCAATCGCGAAGTGCCAAATTCTACTCCTGCCTGTTTCCGCTGGCATCGTGTCATTGCACATCTTTTCACCCGCACCGGCGCTTGGCATCATGACCATCCGCCCGCGACGCCCCCTCCGCCTTGTGGAGCAAGGCCACGTTGCGCACGGGTATCTCGCAGGCCCATCCATAGTGCCGGGCAAGGTGGCGAATCGTCGCCTCACGATAGAAAACCACATGGGTTGGATCACGCCGGTAATGCCAGGCGGCGAAACGGTCGTCGTCGGTCTGAAAACAGGTCATCAGCGCCAGACAACCGCCCGGTCTGAGCAATCCATCCAGACGTGCGAACTCGCTGGCCGGACGGTGAAAGTGCTCAATCACTTCGGTGCAGGTGATGAAATCATACTGGCGGGCCAGCGCTGCGTCGTCCGGGTAGAAAACAGGATCGAACAAGGACATGCTGTGCCCCGCTTCGCGCATGATCTGCGCGAGCACCGGTCCCGGACCGCAACCAAAATCGAGGCCCTGACAGCCTGCCGGCAACTGGCGGATGAGCGGTTCGGCAAGGCGCAGCAGAAAGCGTCGGTAGGCGTCGTCGCAAGCCTGATTCTGATGTAACTGGTACTCGGCGCGCTCCGCTTCCAGCGTGGGGTGCTGGCGGGGGTCGATAAACGTGGCCATGCAGATATCGCATCGCCAATAGTCGCCCTCCTTCAGGCGCATGAAGAGGGTTGCATCGAACGCCTCACACACCGGACAGCGCATCAAAGCGGCGCGCCAAACATGCCACCCATTCGACTGACAGGGCTGCCGCTCATGTTCAGCGCTCCAGCGCGGCGAGAATTCGCTTGGTAAGCTTCTGTGCGACCGGTATCGCGACGAACGCCGCAATCGCAGCCAGCGGCCACGCAATCATGAAGGCGATTGCCCAACGCGTCAGATAATCGGGCGGAAAGCCGAGATTCAGCCAGGTGATGATAGCCGTCATCAGGAAGGCCATGATGCCGGCCATGATGACCGGTTGAATGTGTTGAGCTTTGAGTCGCATTGTGAGTAGTCGAATCACCACATCGAAAAGGGCCCGCAATCCGGACATGTGCCTCTATTGTCCGCGATACCGCTTGCCCCGTGTTGCGCACAAGAACGCCCCACACCGAAAATGCTGAAACGCGCCAGAACCAATTACGCTCGACGAGCATGGCTCATTCATAGAGGGAAAGCGCCTCCACTCTACGGTCGATATCTTCTACGGTACGCATATACGCCGGCGCACCGACACCACCATAGCGCCGGGCGAATTCCGCGTAGGGCATGAACTCCGGAAGGTTGGCCATAGCTGGCAGCAGATCGTTAGCGACGACTCCGGCAATCACGCTTTGCTGGAGACTGGCCGCGCCGCCACCGGCATCGCTGGCCTTGCGCCCGAATGCAGTACCGGCCCGATTGGCCGCAAAGTCCTTGAAGCTGAAGCCGCTGCCGCTGCGGGCATCGCCGACCTCCTTGTGCACTCCGATCGCATCGGCCAGCGGCCCGCCACCCAGCGCCGCAAGGGCTGCCGAAATGACGAAGTGCTGGGCAAGGTCGGCTCTTCCCGCCAGCGTAATCCGCGTGCGTGCGGGACGCACCCACTCCTTCGCCTCCGGGATGAATCTGGCGATATCCCTGCCACCCATCTGCAAGGCAAGCACAATCAGCAATGCCCTGTTCTCGAGATGAGCACCACCATCGACCGAGCGCTCCGCAGCCAGGCGCATCAGTGGAATCAGAACGTCCGGCAATGGAACCGCCTTCGGCGTGCCGGTTGCGCGACTGAGTTCGGCGAGCCTGAGCTGATAAGCCTTGAGTCGAGCACGGTCCTCTGACGTGAGCGCAGCGTTACGCAAGCGGTCGGGAAAATCCGCAGTCCATGCATATTCAACTCTGACATCGGTGCCCGAAAGGTTGACGGATCTGACCGAATCCGCAATCACCCGGTAGTCCTCGCGCTGGCTCAGGTAGGTCTGCGCCTGAGCGAACAGCCATGTGGTGATCCAGTCGGGCAACGGCACCTGACCGACTCGAATACCCTCGGGAACAAGGGCGCCGTCTCGCGCACGCAGGTGCCCCTCGAGATTCACGAATCGCCCAAACGGATTCGGCGGCAACGCGATGCTCGCCTCGATCGCAAGGCCGTCCTCATCCAGACTGGCCCTCGAACTCCCCGGACCAAATCTGCTTACGAGATAGTTCAGCGCGAGGTCCAGTTCCTCTTCGCTCAGACGCAAAGTCCTGACGGGTTCGCCAGTCACGGACTTGCGGGGGTCGTGGCGCCGCAACAGATTCTTTGCGCGCTCGATCTGCTCCGGCGAGAATACAGTCGCGCGCTCGAGTGCCGGCTCATCCGTAAGAAACAATACGACCGCCGCGAGCGCCACGATCGACACCACGAGAATCAAGCTAAGAAGTGCGCTGAGAAACCGCATCCGGCAACCGCCATCACGAGGACGAAAAAAAGCCCGCTTCGTTGCGGGCCATTTTCAGGGATCGCCAGTGGCAGAAATCATCCACCGGCAATCAGAAATTTTTTGGGGCGACATACCGGGATCGAACCGGTGACAACTGGAGCCACAATCCGCTATGTGCTCCATTTCCATCGCTTACCAACCCTTACAACCAATCACCAAGCCCTTGTTTAGACGGGCTTTAAGCCTTACTATTAGTCCAGTACTCAGGCGGTGAATTGCTACTTTTTACTGCGCCCTGCTTACTATGTGCTTACTGCAATGAGAACTGGACCATGACAAAACTGAGCAAAACAGTTGCCGACGCGGAGCAACCAACGGACAAAGAGCGATTCGTTTGGGATGCTGAAATCAAGGGCTTTGGGCTCAAGATTTTTCCAACGGGCGTTAAGAGCTTTGTGTTCCAGTACCGCACTGCCGAGGGCAGGACGAGAAGATACACTATCGGCAAGCTATCGGACACATTGACCGCCGATCAGGCGCGCAAGCGCGCAAAGCAACTCTTCGCGGATGTTACCAACGGTATCGACATCCAAGGCGAGGTTCAGACCAGGCGCGAAGCTTGGACCGTCAACGAACTACTTGACGCCTACCTGGCAAGCCCTACCTTCGCGGAAAAGGCGGACACAACGCGCTCGGTGGACGTTGGCCGTATCAACCGACACTTGCGCCCCACCCTTGGAACGCTCTACGCGGACAAGCTGACCAGGGATGAGGTGAGACACGCGCGAAACCAGGTCGCTGCAGGGAAAACCGCCGTTCGCGCTAAAACTGGCCCGCGAGGCGTAGCCAAGGTGACTGGCGGACAAGGGACTGCCGACAAGGCAGTGCTTGCGCTCAGGGCCGCGTATACATGGGCGATCGCTCAAGGCCACCTAAAGGAGAATCCTGCAGCGCTCATCAAGGTCGCTCAGTCCGGGCGGCGCGATACCATCATAGAGGACTCGACCGGCTACGCGAATCTGTTCAAGTCAATCACCGCGCTGGAGAACGAAAAGCAGATCCGCTCAGCCGCTGCCGACTCCATCCGGTTCATTGCCCTGACCGGCGCAAGGCGCGGTGAAGTCATCGGCCTGATTTGGCGCTGGGTGGACTTGAAGACAGGCAAGGTGGAGTTGCCCGCAAATGCGCACAAGACCGGCCACAAGACCGGGCGCAGCCGCATCATCACGTTACCCTCTATGGCCTGCGAGATTATTGCCCGCCAACCAGCGGGGGAACTCGACGACTACGTTTTCAGGGCCGCCAAGGGCAATGGCCCTATATGCCTGACGAAGCCCTGGGAGCTTGTTCGGTCTGCAGCCGGCCTGCCCGATGGACTTGGCTTGCATGGCCTACGTCATTCGGTCGGCAGTCACCTGGCAATGAATGGTGCGACCATCAATGAAATCATGGAGGTGCTCGGACACCGCCAGACCTCGACCACCATGCGCTATGTCCACTTTGCCGAAAAGGCGAGAACGACACTTGCCGAACGCGCCGCATCGGTCGCAATGGCAGGACTGAATGCAGACTCAGAGCCGGCGGAGGTTATCCCAATGGCAAAAAGAGGCGCTGCAGCCTGACAAGCCGCAATCTGAACAACCAGGGAAAGCTATGTCGGGAAAGATTACGTTCAAGCACGGTTTGCACCCCTCTCGCGTCGGTGCGTTCGAGCCTGCGATTGCTCTATCAGAACGCGCCTTGCTCGCGCTCGCTGCGCATATTGGCCGCCCACTGTCTCCGGAAGAGATTGAGCGGGCCGAGGATGTGCTCGGCGGGGTTTGCGGACTGCGCAATTCATCTGACCGAGTGACCGCTCAGGATGTACGCAAAACGCTTGAGGCCATCGCCGGCGCTCACGACGATGCTATTTTCGTTGCGGTGCAAAACTGCGACGCGACCACCCATGCATGCATCGTCGCCGCACTACACAAGATGACTCGGAAGATGGGACTGAAGGCATGGGAGTTCGACGCCTTCGAGCCTGCGATGCTGCGAGCTGGGGCGCTTGCTGCACTTTCCAACCTACCTGCAGGCCGCGAAGGAAGACCCTCGAAGGATGGGCATCGACTCTACTTCGCACGAAACTTTGTGGCCCTATGGCGCGACCTGACCGGGACCGAACCGACAACATCGGCCACACCTTCGACCGTATCCCCTGCGGTTCAGTGCGCGCAATGCCTACTCGCTGCCTCCGGTGAAGTGATCGACGCATCACAGGTTGCGAAAATGCTCCGGAAGGTTATTGCCTAATCCGCGCTAATACTGGCTTTCGGGAGGCCGCGACCGGCACAGTTAATGCATTAGAGATAAAACGCTTCGCTCGCGATGATGGCGCTGTCTTACTTTTGAAGGGAAAGGACAGCCATGACGACGGAACGCTTTCTTGATCGGGCGGAAGCCGCCGACCACCTCACAGCGCAAGGCCTGCGCATTTCAAAAAACACGCTCCAGAAGCTTGTCACCGTCGGGGGCGGGCCTACCTATCGCCGCTTTGGCAAGCGCGCGCTCTACCTCGCATCCGAACTCGACGCATGGGCCGCATCCAAGCTTTCCGCCCCGCGCGCATCCGCAAGCGGCAAGGTGGCAGCATGACAAAAAAATACGGCCACCCCGTTACCGAAGTGACCGCAGACCTGCATCTGCATTCTACCACTGCCCGCCCGCTGTATCTGCCGCTGCGCCGCGAAGCGATCGACCGTAAGGGGGGCGGCGTATGAACGCACC
>JAEUNS010000204.1 GCA_016790005.1 Zoogloeaceae bacterium | reverse complement strand
GATCTACGCCAAATGCGCCGACGCGGGCGCGGGCCTGACCCAGCGCAGCAAGGTGGCAAACGTCGCCTCGATATCCAGCGGTTTGGTGATGTAGTCATTCATGCCCGCTGCCAGCGCCTTGTCGCGGTCAGTGGCCATGGCGTTGGCGGTCATGGCAATCACAGGCAACCTGGCCAGGGACGGGTCGGCGCGGATGCGCCGGGTGGCCTCGTAGCCATCCATCACCGGCATCTGGCAGTCCATCAGGATGCCGTCGTACTGGGCATCCCGCGCCAGCATGTCAAGCGCCACCTGACCATTTTCGGCGATGTCCAGGCGGATGCCGACTTCCCCGAGAACCACCGTAGCCAGCTCCTGATTCATGTCATTGTCTTCGACAAGCAGCAGGCGCGCGCCTTTCAGCGCCATCCATTTCTGCTCCATCACGAAGTCTGCCGCGCACTGCGCCTCACAGTGCGCCGCATCCGTGAGCTTGGCGTTGCCAATGATCGGTCCGACCATCTCGAGCAAGGTCGAGGCGGTGACCGGCTTGTTCAGGAAGCCGGACAGGCGAGCGCCCCGCCTGTCCGCCAGTCCCTGCATGTTGTCCTCACCGTAGGCCGACACCAGCACGCACGGTGGCGTCCGCGCTCCGAGGCGACTTTGCATTTCCGCAAGACACTCGATCCCGTCCATCACCGGCATCTTCCAGTCCGCCAAAACGAGGTTGTAGGGCCTTCCGTCAACATCGGCCTGGCACACTCGGCGCAGCGCGTCAAAGCCGTCGATAGCCGCCTCAGCATCGAGACCGAACTGCATACACATTTGCACCAGAATCTCACTCGCCACGGCGCTGTCGTCCACGATCAGCACGCGCAGCCCGCGGAGTTCCTCGGCCAGAGGCATGCGCCTAACCGCCAGCGTGCCACTTGAGACGCCGAAGCGGGCACTGAAATGAAAGGTCGAACCTGCCCCGGGCGTGCTGTCCACCCAGATGCGCCCACGCATCGCTTCGACCAGCCGCTTCGAAATCGCCAATCCAAGGCCGGTGCCTCCGTACTTGCGGCTGGTCGAGCTATCAACCTGGCTGAATGACTGGAACAGCCTCCCGCACTGATCTGGCGTCATACCAATCCCGGTATCCTTGACCCAGAAATGCACCTCGATGTCATCGGCACTTTGGGCCGCGATGCGAGCGCCGATCACGATGTCGCCCTTGTCGGTGAACTTGACCGCGTTGTTGGCCAGGTTGATCAGCACCTGCCCCAGGCGCAGAGGGTCGCCGACCAGCGCCTCGGGCGGCTCGACGGGCAAGTCGAAGTGCAACTCGAGCCCGCGCTCGCCAGCCTTGTGTCCGATCAGGCTGGCCAGGTGATCGAAGATGTCGTCGATGCGGAAGTCGATGCTTTCCAGCTCGAGCTTACCGGCCTCTATCTTAGAGAAATCGAGGATGTCGTTGATGATGCCGAGCAGATTTTGCGCCGCTCCGCTGACCTTGCTGACGTAGTTGCGAGCCTTGTCGTCAAGCTCCAGCTTGAGGGTGAGTTGCGACATGCCGATGATGGCATTCATCGGCGTGCGGATCTCGTGGCTCATATTGGCCAGAAACTCACTCTTGGCCCGTGTCGCTTCCTCGGCGACTTCGCGAGCCCGTTCCAGCTCTGCCGTCCGCTCGCGTACCTGCGCCTCCATGTTGCCGTACAGACGGGCCGCTTCGAGCGCGATGGCTGCCTGGCCGGCAATGACGCCGAGCACGCGGACCTGAGCGGCGGCAAAGAGGCCGGGCGCGAGGTTGTTTTCTAAGTAGAGTGCGCCGGTCACGCGGCGCTGCCGGATCATCGGCACACAAAGCAGGGAACGCAGGCCGCGTCGACGCACCTCCGGATCGCGCGCCAGGCTTGCGTCGACACAGGCGTCGGTTACCACCTCCGCAGCGCTCAGCCGGATGACATTACGCACGAACGCGGCTGGCGCAGCGAACTCGGCTGCCCTCCGGGATTGCACAGCGCCTTCAAGACCTGTTTCACACTGGTCAACCCAGGCCTCCGACATCGCCTCTCCGGCGTCGTCAACCAGAAACAGCATGGCGCGCTCGGCACCGGCGTTTTCCAGTGCCACACTCATCAACTTGCCGAGAAGCGCCTCATAGTCAAATTCGCCGGCAATCGCCTCGATGCTCTTGAGCAGGCTTGCCAGATCGAGCCGACCTTCGCCGGCCACCTCGTCAGGCGCCAGGGCGTTTGCGCCCCAGGCACGATAGACGGATTGGCTGTGGCTGGCATAGCCATCGGCTTCCAGTTTCAGTCCGGTACGTCGCAGAAAATGAGCTGCGCGGCGAGCGATCAGGGCTTCGTCCTGAATCAGACCGAGCTGCTGCGCCGCTGCCAGGGCCTGACGGTATAGCGCCTGCGCAGCAACCTCGTCACCCGCCAGCGCAGCCATTTCGGCACGCAGCAGATCGTGGCGATGACCGAAACGCCCCTCGCAGCCTTCGCGCCAAACGGCCATCTGAGCGACGAAAGCTGCCATTTCGCCACGCAGTTGCTGCGGATCGGCCGGTAGCCCAACGGTCAGTGCCCGGCTGTAGGCAAGTCCGGCATGCAGGAAATAATGCCCCTGCACCGGAAACCCGAGGACGAAAGGCATCAACGGCGCAGCTGCCAGGGCATGCCGCAGTGCCATTGCGTCGTCACCAGCATGATTGGCCAGTACCAGCTTGTAGGCGTGGAAATAGGCGTGGGCCATCTTGTTGTCGCCCAACGCGGCAACGAAGTTGTCCTCATCGAATCCTCCTTCGTCGAGACAGGTTGGCGCGACCGT
This sequence comes from Zoogloeaceae bacterium, assembly GCA_016790005.1. Classification (GTDB taxonomy): domain Bacteria; phylum Pseudomonadota; class Gammaproteobacteria; order Burkholderiales; family Rhodocyclaceae; genus UBA2357. The sequence goes on along the minus strand of JAEUNS010000204.1, from coordinate 4,453 downwards.
ATAGCCGCGCAAGGCCCGCGCTACCTGGCGGAAAATTCGGAACGAGCCGAGTGCATGCAGGTTGTGGGTTTTCTCGGCATAGGCCACACCGCGGTCAATCTCGCGCACCACATCGAGGAGTGAGGCCCCGCCGTCCAGGCGCAAGGTAATGGTTTCAAAGAAGGTATATCCCGCCAGATCCATCTCGCCATGGCGGTCCAGCTGCTCGAACGAACGCTGGCCACAGGCCAGCACTTGCTCGGTCGGCTCGGTCCAGTGCAGCGCGAACAGCGCGCCGACGTGAGACGCCTGCCCATAATCGTGCGCGTCGTGATGCCTGTCCGCGAGCCGCAGGCCGAGCAGCGTCAGGTAGCTGGCGATGCGGTAGTCCTGGCGATACACAATGAAGCTGAAGGCGCTCAATGCCAGCAGGAAGGCAAGCCGTTCAGTCATCTGGTGAGACAGACCAAGGTTGGCGCAACGCGCCCCGAGATAGAACTGCAATGCCGGATTGACGAAGAAGCTGATCGGTGCGAGGCCGCGCACCAGGGTGACCACCGCCCGAACACGCAAATCATTCTGCCCGGGCCAGGCACAGATCTCATCGTCGGTGACCGCAGCGAGCAGCGCGTCGGTGCGCGCAAGCTCGGCGAGCGTCAGCGCCGGCAGATCCTCGAGATCGACCTGCTCGCCCAGTTCGGCCAACGCCTTCAGCCCGAGGGAAACCGCATCGTGGTAGCGCGCCTGCATCGTGAGCTGTGTCATCGTCCGTTTGCGCACTTCGGTCAGACACAATGGATCGGAGACATGCTGTTCAAGCACCGTAAAGTGCTGCTCGGCCGCCGCGAAATCGGCGCACAAGAAGGCGCAGTGCTGGGCTTCGTCATAGAGCCGGATGGCGAGCTCGGGATCGTCCTGCCAGATGCGCTCGCCAAGCAAGTTGATCGCCAGATCCACATGCAGGCGGCCTTGGGCTGGGGCATTGGCGAGGCGCGACAATTGCGCGGCCGGCACCGCCAACCGCGCATAGTCAAGCAGACGAGCCAGAGCATCCGCCGCAGAAAGGCTCGCCGCCAGGTGTCGGACGATTTCGAACAGCCGGTTTGAACGTTCATCCTCGTCAAGACCTGCCAACAGTTCGGCAGCGATCAGCCGGTGCAAAGCCCGGGCTCGTTCTGGCGATACCAGATGGGCCGCAGCTTCCCTGATATGGTCATGCTGAAAGGCATACAGGTCCCCGCCAAGCGACCGAATGAAACCTTTTTCGGCGAGTTGCCCGGCGATGCGGTGCAGCGTCGCACTATCGGCCTCAACCAGCACCGCCGCCTCGGCCAGCTTGAATGTGGTGCCGAGCAAGGCACAACTGCCGATCAGGCTGCGCCCGAGCAAATCCAGTTCATCCATCTCGACCAAGAGCAGTTGGACGACGTTGTCCATCACTGCGGAGGAAGCCAGTTGGGCTTCGTCCCAGCGCCATTGCCGTGCCTCAGGGTCGAAACGCAGCCATTCGCGCTGTTGCGCGAAGAGCAGGAAGCGCTGAATGTAGAACGGCGAGCCGCCAGTCTTGCCATGCACCAAGCCGGCCAGCCCTGCCAGCCGATCCGGTGTTGCCCCCAACGCTTCGGTCAGCCAGGCGACGACATCGCTTTTGAGTAACGGCCCCAGCGTCAGGCGGGAAGGTGTGCGTTGCCTTTCGGCCAGGCGTGCGAGCATCAGCGCGAGCGGATGGTTAACATCCACATTCTGGTTACGGTAGGCACCGATCAGCAGGAAATGCTCAAGATCAGGCACGCCCAGAAGATCTTCGAGGATGTCGAGCGTCGCAGGGTCGGCCCATTGCAGATCGTCGATGAACATGACCAATGGCCGGCCATCGGCCAGAATGTGGCGAAGAAAGCTGCGGGCCGCATCGCGGCAACAGATGCGCACCTCGTTGGCGGTCAGGTCAGGCGATACCGTAAGCTCACCGCCGATCAGGGATTTGAGCAGCGGCGAGAGCAAGCTCAGGAAGGGAATATCCTTGCCGAACTTCTGTTGCAGCGTCTCCGCCAGCCCGACCGGTGTCGGGCCCAGCGGACCAACCAGCGCCGCAAAGAGCTCATCGAAGGCCTGGCCGATGGCAGCGTATGGCTGATTCTGCTGAAACTGATCGGCCTTGTCGCTGACGAAGCGCCCTTGTCCAATCCAGATCTCACGCCGCAGTTCCTGCACCAGCACCGACTTGCCAATGCCCGATGCGCCGCCGATGAGGACAGCCTTCTGCCCACGACCAACAACATCCCGATAGGCGGCTTCAAGCTCAGCCAGATCCTTTTCACGGCCATAGAGGCGGCCAGCCGCACGGATCTGGCCGGCCAGATCATCCATGCCAAGAACAAAATTCTCATCACCCCGACCCGCGGCCAGGGCATCGAACACCCGCTGCAAATCAGCACGCAAGCCCCAGGCGCTCTGATAGCGGTGTTCCGGCAGTTTGGCCAGGAGGCGGGCGACGATGGCGCCGAGGACCACCGGAACGCCGGGGACGATTTCGGCAAGCACTCGCGGTGTCTGCGCCAGATGGGCGTGCACCCAGCCCAGCAGGTCATCCGCCTGGAACGGCGGCTTGCCGGCCAGCATCCAGTAGAGCAGTACCCCCAGCCCGTAAAGGTCAGCCCGGGCATCCACCAGCCGATTGAGCCGACCGGTGCACTCCGGGGCGAGAACGGCCAGATTACCCGTATCTTCCTCGCTCCCCGTGAAGATGAAGTGGACTTCCCGCCCAGCCATGGCCCGGCTGAAATCACCGAGCCGGACCTGGCCATCCGCGGGGGCAAAGAAGACGCTGTCGGGCGTCAGACCGAGATGCAGGATGTCGCGAGCATGCAGCCCGTCCAGCGCCTCGGCCAGGGCGACGGCAATAGCGAGCGCCTCGGCAATCGGCAAGGCCCCCGCAGCCAGGCGTTCGGAAAGGGTGGCACCGCCGATGTCCCCAAGACGTAATCCAATCGTCGAGGGCAGGATCAGCCATTCCTCGACCTCCTGGACGTTTACGCCGGCAGCGCGCTGCTGCAGATCGAACTCCTGCCGCCAGCGCTGGCGATGCGCTTCGTCGGCGCGTTCGGGTCGCAGCAGCTTGAGCAGCCAAGGGCATCCATCGGCGGACCGTACTCGGAACAACTGACTGTCGCGTCTCGCGTCCAATACTGTGTCAACGCTCAGATTCAACGCCGACAGCATTCCCACAAGATGCACCATCGCTACTCCGCCATTCGCTCGCAGGCCGGGATCTCCCCTGCAAAAAGCATTGTGTCTGCGAATAGTTCGCCAGACAAGCCCAAAAGGTTAAGCTCCGTGACTCAGTCATTGCGATGGAACTGCCGCACACGCGCTCTTGCCGGCCAGAGACAGCACCTACATGCCCCGCAGGTCAGGGTCGGCAGCAATCGTTCAAACAGTTCGACGCAGTTCAGCAAAGCGAAGCTCGAACCGCCGCCCACATTGTCGGCATCGTAATCCTGGCCATCAGCAAACGCGCATCCTGATTTCCTCGCCCATCAGCCCACGGTTTGAACATCGCTCCGCCGGCCAGCCGGTTGCCGAGGCTCTTGGTGCCGTAGAAACCGGCCGCATCGACCGGCACCATCGGCACGCCACAGCATTGATTTGCATAAGCCCCGACACCCGCCTATAAAAAATCAGAGAGCCCACTGAAATCCGAGTCGGTGACATGCGTCACAGCGTAAGCAAAATAATCGGCACACAGTGGCAGCCAATGCAACTCGGCGGCAAGCTCAATCCGGATCGCGTCCCAACAGGAGGCAGACATGAAAGCGCATCGCTACGTCGGCGTGGTTCTCGGCGCCTTGTTGATCTTCATGTCCGGCTGGCTGCCGGCCGCTGTGGGCGGCAGCATCGCTCACGCGGCAGATGCAGCCACTGCAGTCGGCACAGCAGCAGCCAGGCCGATGCCGCAGCCCGGCATCATTGACCAGGACGCGCCCTATTACGAAGCCTGTGCCCGCGAAGGGCTGTCGCGTTCAGCCTGCGTGGGGCGGCTGATCTGGTACAAGGCCACTGGCGGCAACGAACGCTTTCATACCTATACCTTTCAGCAACGCATCGGCGTACTGCCCGACTGGTACAGGGTGTTGCGCACCGATCAGCGTCCCGATCGCTTTCGCGCCTGGGGCCTGATCAACGACCCTTCGTGCTGTCAGCCCGGCGAACCGAACTGCCCGGCCAGAAGCTGGGATGAAACCTATGGCTTCGACTGGTGCCCGGGTGACGATGTGCTGCTGGCCCATGTGGGCAAACCCGGCTATGTCGATCCGGCCTGCGGCCTGAAGGATGCGCCGCTCGACCCTACTGACCCGCATGCGAAGAATGGCCTCGATCAGCGCCAGTCGGCCTGTGATCTCCACTTCGGGACGTCGACCGGCGCCATGGGAATCCGCAAGTTTCCCAACCCGCGCTTCGACCCCGAGAAATGGAA
>JAEUNS010000196.1 GCA_016790005.1 Zoogloeaceae bacterium | reverse complement strand
CGTCATCAGGCGACGGAAGAAGCCGTCGAGATGGCGCGTGAGCCTGTCGTCGCCGCTATGCGCATGCACGGCGGGCCGATCCAGCAGCTTGACGGCGAGCCAAGGCGTGACCACGAATGCCACGGCGAGCGAGATGAACATACCCATCGACGCGTTGATCGGTATCGGGCTCATGTAAGGCCCCATCAGACCGGTCACGAAAGCCATCGGCAACAGTGCGGCGATCACGGTGAAGGTTGCGAGGATCGTGGGGCTGCCGACCTCGTCCACCGCCCGCGGCACGAGCCGCCACAGCGGGGTGTCGGGCTCGAGTGTTTGCCAGCGGTGAATGTTCTCGACCACGACGATCGCATCGTCAACCAGGATCCCGATCGAGAAGATCAGCGCGAACAGGCTCACCCGGTTGAGCGTGAATCCCCAGGCCCATGACGCAAACAGGGTTGCGGCAAGCGTGAGGGTCACCGCGACACCGACGATCAGCGCCTCGCGCCTGCCCAGGGCGAAGAACACCAGCAAGACCACCGCAGCGGTCGCGAAGACGAGCTTGCCGATCAGCGTGTTGGCCTTGTCGTTGGCCGTCTTGCCATAGTTGCGGGTGACGGTGAACTCGACACCCTCGGGAATCAACGAACCCTTGAGCGCGTGCGCACGCGCGACCACCTCATCCGCCACGTCGGCCGCATTGGCGCCGGGTTTTTTCGAGATCGCCAGCGTGACCGCAGGGAAGACCCCCTTTTCTGCGCCGACCGACGCGGCACCAGTCCCGGTCCAGACGTAACGCGAAGGCTGATCGGGGCCGTCCTCAACCTGGGCGACATCGCTCATGAATACCGGCTTGCCGCCTTCGACCCCCACCACCAGGCTGCGCACGTCGTCCGCCGATTCGATGTAGGTGCCAGTCTGCACCAGCACCTCGCGGTTCGCGGTCACAAGTGTGCCTGCCGGTTGCGAGGCGTTCGACAGCTGCAGCGCAGCCCGCACATCCTGCGCCGTCACACCATGCGAGTTCATCCGCTCGTTGTCGAGCAGCACCCGCACGACCCGCCCCGGCCCGCCGACCGTGGTGACGTCGCGGGTACCGGGCACGCGCTTGAGCTCATGCTCCACGGCCCGCGACACCTGCTGGAGCTCGAAACCGGCCCGCTCCGGGTCGGCCGTCCAGAAGGTGAGGCTGACGATGGGCACATCATCGATACCCTTGGGCTTCACAACCGGCTCGCCCGCGCCCAGTTGCGGGCTGAGCCAGTCGCGGTTGGAATGCACCGTATCGTAGAGCTTGACCAGTGCATCCTGGTTCGGAATGCCGACCTCGAACTGAACGGTGATCACCGCCATGCCCGGGCGCGAAACCGAGTAGACATGTTCCACCCCGGCGATCCGCGACAACACCTGCTCGCCGGGGCGGGCGATCAGCGCATCGACATCACGCGCGGATGCACCGGGAAAAGGCACCAGCACGTTGGCCATCGTGACATCGATCTGCGGCTCTTCTTCCTTGGGAGTGATGAGGGTCGCGAAGATGCCCAGCAACATCAGCACCAGGGCGATCAGGGGCGTGAGCGGGTTCTGCTGAAACGCGGCAGCGATGCGGCCCGACAGTCCAAGCGGGTTTTCCATTACGTCGCCCCGCTCAACGACCGGCTGCGCGTCGGGTGCGCGCCTCGATGCCGGCCTGGATCGGATCGAGCGCGATCACTTCACCATCGGCAAGTCCCGCCAGCACCTCGACGCTGCCATCGGCCTGAAGCACGCCAACCCGCACCTGGCGCAGGCTGAATCCGCCTTCGCCATCGGCGACGTAAACGCCGGTGATCTCACTACGGCGCAGCACCGCGGTGGCCGGCACCGCGAGCCGCGAAGCCTCGCCAGTCAGGAAATGCACCCGCGCAAAGCTGCCAGGCTTGACCCCTTCGAGGCCAGCCGGCAGATCGACCCTGACCCGCACGGTGTGGGTGCGCGCGTCCGCGGCCGGCAACACCGTCACCTGTACCGCATCCACCCACAGATTGAGGGCGGGCAACTCGACCCGTGCCTTGAGCGCATCGCCGACCAGACCCGCGAGACGAAACTGCGGCACATCGACTACAGCGCGCATCTGGGCGGGGTCGAAGATCGTCAGCAGTGGCCGCCCCGGCTGGGCAACCTCGCCCACCTCGGCAAGCCGCTCGGCCACCACGCCATCCAGCGTGGCGGTGATGGTGGCGTAGCCGAGCGCCGTCGAAGCCTGGCCCCGCCCCGCGCGGGCAGCGCGCAGCTGGGCATCCGCAGCCTCAAATGCGGCGCGTGCCTGATCGACCGCCGACTGGCTTACAAAGCCGCGGGCAAGCAGGCTGCGGGTTCGCTCGTAATCGGCCCGCGCGTTGGCGAGATTGGCCTGGGCTTGCGCGACGCCGGCATCGGCGCTCGACACCGCCTGATCGGCCGCGGTGGCATCGATACGCAGCAATACGTCGTCGCGCTTGACCTGATCGCCTGCGTCGAACCGCAGCTCGACGATCCGCCCCTGAACCTGTGCGGCAACGGTGACTTGGGTCGTCGCCTCGAGAGTTGCCTCGGTCGTATGGGTAAGCTGTGCCGCACGCGCCTCTATCCGCTGGGTGGCAACCTCTGCAAAAACAGCGGGCGCGCCGCTGAGCAGGCACGACAGGGTGAAAACTGAAATCAGATTCTTCGTGTTCATGAATATAAGAATACTCTAATTTTTTAGAGCGAGAAAGTGCGCGCTGTCACGCCTGTCACCCGTCACGTCAGTCTCTTGCGCTTCGCATCCGACTCAGGCCATCAGCCGCGAGCGGCGAAAACCTCAGCCACGGCCGCACTGGGCCGCGTAGCCGGCAATGGCCGCCACGACGGTATCGGCTTCGCCTACCGCCAGAACCTGCCGGATCTCGCACTGCGGATGACGCACGCGCGCTTCTTCCACCAGCACCGGCACATCCTTCTTCAGATGCCCGCCCTGGGCGAGAAACACTGGCACCACGGTGACCCTGCCCACGCCGTCGGCCACCAGCCGATCGATTGCCTCGGCGAGGGTCGGCTGCATGAATTCGAGAAAGGCGAGTTCGACCGCAAGACCGGGTTCGGACTCGAGCAGCAGGCCTCTGGCACGTTGCATCGGACGCGCCCACTCCGGGTCGCGTGCGCCATGTCCGAACAACACCACCGCACTCTTGATTTCCATGATCAAACCCCAGGGTCAAAAATCTGCCCGACCGGATCGGCGAGCAGGCGTTCAATTGCACGCGCAGCGGCAAACAGACCAACGCTCGCGGTCATTACCATACTCGAACCATAGCCCGCACAGGCGAGCCCCTGCGGCGCACCATCGACACCACACGCCGCCTCGGGATAGGCAAGCGGCTCGTCCGAATAGATGGCTTCGATCCCGAATCGCCGGCGCGGATCGCGCGGAAAACCGTGGTCGCTGCGCAGGCTGCGGCGCACCTTAGCGAGGAGCGGATCCTGCTCGGTGCGCGACAGGTCGGCCACCCGCAGGCGTGCCGGGTCGCGCTTGCCGCCCGCACTGCCCGCCATCACCAGCGGCATCTCGCGCTGACGGCAGGTCACCGCGATTGCAACCTTCGCACGCACATTGTCGATCGCATCGACCACCACATCGAAACCGCAAAGATGCTCGGCCGCGTTTTCGGGGGTGATGAAGTCGTCGATCATGTCGACCCGCGCCCCCGGATTGATCGCATGGATACGCGCTGCCATCGCCACCACCTTGGCCTGACCCAGGGTATCGTCGAGCGCATGGATCTGACGGTTGATGTTAGATTCCGCAACATGATCGAGGTCGATCAGGGTGATCCGACCGACCCCGCTGCGCGCCAAGGCCTCGGCGCTCCATGAGCCAACGCCACCGATACCGATCACGCAGGCATGCGCCGCTGCCAGACGCCCTATGGCTTCATCGCCATAGAGCCGCGCAATGCCCCCGAACCGCCGCTGCGCATCCACCTGCACTCAGGCGGGCTCGGGCGCGCGCGCACGACACTCGTCCAGCCATATACCGAGTCCCTGCGCGTTGAGGGTCAGATCCATCTGCAGCAACTCGAAGATGCGCGCCTCGTGCAACGTCCAGCCCTGGCGTTCGGCCTCTTCACGCACGATTTGCTCGAGGCCGGCAAGAATCTCGACATGGCGAGCAACCCCATCGCCGCGTGCAGCATGCGCCACCGCCACCATGGTGTCGATCAGCCTATGTAGATCTCCGCCC
>JAEUNS010000159.1 GCA_016790005.1 Zoogloeaceae bacterium | reverse complement strand
ACATGGCCGAGATGGGCCGCCGCGATCAGCGCGGTGCCGTCATAGGGGCTGGTGATGTTGTCGGCGCGCGCACCGAGCGCCAGTAGCAGCGCCAGTGTCGCTTCGTCGTTCGCGACCGCGGCGATCGTCACCGGGTCGTAGCGCTGGTATTCCAGCGCGTTCAGGTCTGCCCCGGCCGCGGCCAGCAGACGGATTGCATGATGCTGGCTGGCGTAAGTGGCGATGTGCAGGGGCGTTCGCTGGTGCGCGTCGCGTGTTTCCACCGCCGGCTTGTCGGCCAGCAGGCGGGCGAGGGCTTCGGCGTCGCCATGCTGTGCCGCCGCAAGCAGGCCGGTGTAGGCGGCGACCTCGGCGGGTGATGGCGGTACTTGCGCGGATACCGGCGATATTGCCGCTACGGCGATGCCGAGTCCGATCAGCAGGGGCAGGATGTGCTTCGTCATCGCCGTATCCCCCGCTTACTTCAACGCGTCCTTGACCGTTTCCAGCGCGGCCAGTGCACATTTTTCGTCGAGATGGCCGCCCGGGGCGCCGCCGATGCCGACCCCACCGATCACCTCGTCGCCCACCTTGACCGGCACGCCGCCGCCCAGCAGGAGAAAGCCGGGGATGTTCACCAGGTTGGCGGCGCCCGGGTTCTTCTGGGCGCTCTCCATCATCGCCAGGGTGGTGTTTTTTGCCGATGCCGAGGTGTAGGCCTTGGCGCGGCTTGCGTCCAGGGTGTGCGGGCCGGCATTGTCGGCGCGTTGCAGCGCGCGCACCGAGCCGGCACGGTCGACCACGGTGACGGTCACCGCGTAGCCGGCCTCCTGGCACGATGCCACGCCCGCGGCGGCGATCTGGTTGGCGAGCGCCAGTGACAGGTTGCGTTCGCTGCGCACGTCCTGCGCCTGGGCGGCGGAGGTGGCGAGCAGGCTGGTGGCAAGGGCGGCAAGCAGGGTCTTGTTCATGATGTATCTCCTCGGGTGGCTGGATCCGGATCAGGGGCGAAAGCCCTTCACCGCTGAGGTCTACTTTAGGGCCTTGCCCGGCGCGGCAACATTCGGGCGGCTACGCGTGCGCCTCAGTAGAAATACCGAGGTGGCGCAGCGATCAGCCTGGGTCGCCGGCGACCAGCGCGGCGTAGTGGCGAATCAGCTGTGCCAGCGAGGGGGCTTCGAGCTTGTCGAACAGGTTGGCGCGGTGGGTTTCGACCGTGCGGGGTGACAGGCTCAGCGCGCGGCCGATCTCCTTGTTGGTGAGTCCGGCGACGATCAGCCCCAGCACCTCGCGTTCGCGGTCGGTCAGCGCGTTGAAGCGAGTTCGCGCAGCCTGATCGGCGGCATGCCGCTCGCGCGAGCGCACATGCCGGCGTACCGCCTGCTGCAGCGCATCCAGCAGCACTTCGTCGTCCACCGGCTTCTCCAGAAACTCGGCCGCACCGCCCTTGAACGCACGTCGGCACAGGTCGACGCTGGCGTGGCCGGTGAGCATGATCACCGGCTGGTCGGCGCCGCTGGCGCGCAGGCTGTCGAGCACTGCCATGCCGGAGAGCCCCGGCATGCGGATGTCGAGTACGATGGCGCCGATGCCGTGGCGGTCGAAGCTGGCCAGGAAGGCCTCGGGGTCGGCCCATTTTTCGACCCGCAGCCCGACCGTAGCGATCAGGAGTGCGAGTGCATCGCGCACCGCGGCATCGTCGTCCACCAAGTGGATCAGCGGTGACAGCGATCCGGCCGCGCTCATGCCGGCCTCCGCACAGGCTGGCCCGCATCCTCAGACCGGGCCAGCGGAAGCTCCAGGATGAATTCAGCCCCCGGCGACGCCGCCTGATGGCGCAGCCGGCCGCCCATCTCGGTGGCCAGCGTATCGCACAGGCTCAGTCCAAGACCCAGGCCCCCCGGACGAGCGCTGACGAAGGGTTCGAACAGGTGATCGCGCACCGCCGCCGCAACGCCGGGGCCGTTGTCGCGCACCGACAGGCGCGCCTGCCGGGTGGCGGGGTCGCGGGTCACGGCGAGCTGCAGGCTCGGTGCGGGGGTGGCTTCGAGTGCGTTGAGGGCATTTCCGATCAGGTTATGCACGATCTGCTCGAGCGCCACCGGGTCTGCGGCCACCGGCACCGCATCGGCGCCGCTCACCGCCATCGCCACGCCGCGCCGACGGCATTCGGGTTCAAGCAGATTCGCGCTGCTGCGCACGAGCTCGGCCAGATCCACGGTGACGCATTTGCCACCGGGGCGCTCGATGCTGCGTCGCAGCCGGGCCACGACATCGGCTGCACGGCGCGCCTGTGCTGCCGCCTGGGTCATCGCGGCACGCGCCGCATCGGCTTCAGGCGGGTCGTCGTCCAGCAGGCGCATCGCTGCCTGGGTGTTGGCCAGCACGGCAGTCAGCGGTTGATTGAGTTCATGTGCGAGGCCGGCCGCCATCTCGCCGAGCGCATTCAGTCGCGATACCTGACCCAGCCGCAGCAGCGCCTCGGCGCGCCGGCGTGCCCGCCGCAGCCTCAGCATGTGCACCCCGCTGGCCAGCAGCGCCGACCATGCGGCCAGCCATAGGGCGAGCGACAGCCAGGGTAGGTCGGCAATCCGGTAGTTTTGCTCGACATGTAGGGTGAAGGGCTGGCTTTCGGCCGCCAGCCGCTTGTCGAATGTGAACTGACGCAGCGCCAGCGGGGGATTCGCGGCCGAGCTTGCGGCTTCTGCGTGCATGGCGAAGGCCGCACCGTCATGCACCAACCAGGCGCGGGTCGACGAGGCTTGCATGACCTCGGGACTGGCGCCGAAAGGCCATTCGCTCCATGGCACCATCAGGGCCAGCGAAACTTCGAGCGCATGCGCCTCGGCGGCCGCGCCTGCACCGTTCGGCGTCGGCATCACGATCCAGAAGCGCCCGGTCGTCATGTCGGCGGCTGCCAGTTGCGGCTTTCGCGACGATTGTTCCGCTGCCTCCAGCGCCGTGCGCAAGCGGTCAGGCCCCGGCCAGATCTCGCCGGCCGCGCGCTGGCGCAGCTGCAGGACTTGCGGGTAGACCGCCGTCAGCCGCGCATCCGGCGTGGCACGGAGCAGACTCAGCGTAACCAGCACGGCTTCATGCTGGACGGCGCGCTGTGACAGTAGCCGGTGGGCGATGCGCGCGCCGGTTTCGAAGTCCTCGCGCTGCTGCGCCAGCGATTGCTGGATCAGCAGCGCGCAGCCCAGCGCAGCACCTGCAAACCCGGCACTCAAGCACGGCAGCAGTTTGCCGAAGCGGGGCAGGGCGGAGAGCTTGGGCGGGGCATTCATGCACCGATTCTGGCACAAGTGCAGCGTCGGGGTGCCCGTCTACGCCACGGCGCGGTGCGCACGCCTGCTGAAACTTGCGGCGAGCGCCGGGCGGGCGAAAAGGTCTTCGACTTCCCTGGTCAGGGCTGCACCATAACAGTGCGCGCACCATTTTTTCAATGCCCAGCTTTAGTGCATCTCATTGCCCGCGTTGATCGGGTGTCTGCCGCGATAGTCTCCAAAGTATTGTTATAAATGGCTTTGTAGTGCCTGGCACATTTTCTGCCTAAGGGATCTGCAGATAGCTTTGGAACCTTGAGGAGTATCACGAATGGGAAGACAGACGTCGTTCCCGGCTTTGGTCGGGGAACTTTCTAAATTGAAATCTGGCTGCATGCGCGAACTGGGTTCGTGCTTTGTCAGCCTTTGTGCGGAGGTGCATTCATGAAACTGGTTACCGCAATCATCAAGCCTTTCAAGCTGGACGAAGTGCGCGAAGCGCTTTCGGCCATTGGCGTGCAGGGCATCACGGTTACCGAGGTCAAGGGCTTCGGGCGGCAGAAGGGGCACACCGAGTTGTATCGCGGGGCCGAGTACGTCGTGGACTTCCTGCCCAAGGTCAAGATCGAAGCCGCGATCAAGGACGAGTGGATCGACCAGGTGATCGAGGCCATCGAGAAGTCGGCCAGCACTGGCAAGATCGGCGACGGCAAGATCTTTGTATTCGACCTCGAACAGGTCATTCGCATTCGTACCGGTGAAACCGGTGTGGACGCGCTGTAAGGGAGACCAATAATGAAGAAATTTCTGACGTGTTTGCTGGCGGTGCTGTCCGCCGGTTTTGCGGGCGCTGTTTTTGCCCAGGATGCTGCGGCTGTTGCTGCGGTGGCCGAAGCTGCAGTCGAGGCGACGGTCAACAAGGGCGATGTCGCCTGGATCATGACGTCCACGATGCTGGTGGTGTTCATGGCGGTGCCGGGCCTCGCGCTGTTCTACGGCGGTCTGGTGCGCTCGAAGAACATGCTGTCGGTGCTGATGCAGGTGATGGTGGTGTTCTCGCTGATCGCGGTGCTGTGGGCGGTGTATGGCTACAGCATGGCCTTTACCGAAGCGACGCCGTTCATCGGCTCGCTCGACAAGATGTTCCTGTCGGGGGTCACCATCGATTCGCTTGCGGACACCTTCAGCGACGATGCCAAGCTGCCGGAATTCGCCTTTATCGCCTTCCAGGCGACCTTCGCCGGCATCACCTGCGCGCTGATCGTCGGTTCGTTCGCCGAGCGGATGAAGTTTTCGGCGGTGCTGCTGTTCTCGGTGATCTGGTTCACCTTCTCGTATCTGCCGATCTGCCATATGGTGTGGGGCCCGGGTGGCTACCTGCTGGGCGACGGTGCGCTCGATTTCGCGGGCGGCACGGTGGTGCACATCAATGCGGGTATCGCAGGTCTGGTCGGTGCCTACATGGTCGGCAAGCGGATCGGCTACGGTCGCGAATCGATGGCGCCGCACTCGCTCACGCTGACCATGGTCGGCGCGTCGATGCTGTGGGTGGGCTGGTTCGGCTTCAACGCCGGCTCCAACCTCGAAGCCAACTCGGGCGCTGCGCTGGCCTTTGTGAATACCCTGTTCGCCACTGCCGCGGCAGTGCTGGCCTGGTGTATCGGTGAGGCGATGTTCAAGGGCAAGCCCTCGATGCTGGGTGCTGCTTCCGGCGCGGTGGCCGGTCTGGTTGCGATCACCCCGGCTTGCGGTTCGGTGGGCCCGATGGGTGCAATCGCGATCGGTGCGGTCTCGGGCTTCGTCTGCCTGTGGGGTGTGAATGGCCTCAAGCACATGCTCGGTGCAGATGATTCGCTCGACGTGTTCGGCGTGCATGGCCTGGGTGGCATCGTGGG
>JAEUNS010000153.1 GCA_016790005.1 Zoogloeaceae bacterium | reverse complement strand
GCGCGGCTCGAACACAAAAGCGTCGAAAGCGCTGCGGTTGCGCACCAGCGTGCGTTCATCCTCGGCGCCGCCCTCGAGATACTCCAGGCAAAAGGCGGGAATCCTTCGCGCGGCCATCGCACGCAGGTCGGCGATCCCTTGTGCCCGCATCGGGTTGCCGCCACGGTAAAGCACTCTGTTCATGATCGAACGAATAGGTTTGAGGTCACGCAGTCTAGTGCCGGAGGGCAGGTGCTTGCCACTGGTGGAAGCACGTCGCCGTCAGTTCGGTTTTCGCGCCGGTTTCGGATTGAATTTCTGGCATGGAATGCCTGCAGCCTCGAGCACCACCAGGCAGGGCAGGCGGGCGCTGCGAAAACCCATCGACTGGCAGCCGTATGGAAACGCACGCTGATGGGTGATGAAGAAGCCGGTGCAACGGTTGCAGTCCGGCCGTGCTTCGACCGAACCGTTCTCATTGGCACTCACCTGCGCGCCGCCAGAAGCGCGTTCACGGCCTCCCGCAAGGCCTCGGGGCTTACCGCGTCGGGCGCTATCGGCACGCCGATGTTGAGCTCGACCCGGTTGAACATGCCCCGCCGCAGCGGACGGGTCATTGCCGGGCCGCCCTTGCGGCTGAAGAAACTGCCCCACAGCCCGCCGAGCCCCATCGGCACCACCGGCGCCGGGTTACGCTCGACGATGCGCTTGATGCCCGGGCGAAAGGGGTTCATATCGCCACTGGCCGTAACCTGCCCCTCGGGGAATAGTCCGACCACCTCGCCCGCGGCGAGCGCCCGCGAGATTTCATCGAGGGCGCGCTCGGTCAGCGCTGCATCGTCCTTGGCCGAAGCAATCGGAATCGCACCACTGGTGCGAAACACGAACGACATCAAGGGCCAGCGAAACACCTTGTGATCCATCACGAAACGCACCGGCCGCCGGCATGCCGCCATGATGATCAGCGCATCGACGAAGCTGACATGATTCGCGATCAACACCACCGGCCCGCTCTCGGGAATATTCTCCGCGCCGGTAACCCGCAGGCGGTACACGGTGTGCACCAGCATCCACACCATAAAACGCAACAGGAATTCCGGCACCAGGGTGAAGATGTAGATCGCCACCACCCCGTTGAGCACCGCGGTCACCAAAATCAACTGGGCAATCGAGAAACCCGCCGCCAGCAGCCCAGCCCCCATGCCGGCCGCCACCACCATGAACAGCGCGTTGAGGATGTTGTTGCCGGCAATCACCCGCGAGCGGTACTGGGCCTCGGAGCGGGTCTGGATCAGCGCATACAAGGGCACGATGAAGAATCCGCCGAACATGCCGATCATGACCAGATCGAACAAAACCCGCCAAGTCGAGAAATGGCCCAGCACTGCACCGATCGACTGCCCGCTGCCCATGCTGCCCGCCGCGGGGCTGGCCCACCATAGGTCGAGCGCGAACAAGGTGAGCCCGATCGCGCCAAAAGGCACCAGCCCGATCTCGACCTTGCCCTGCGAGAGCTTTTCGCAGGCCAGCGAACCGACGCCGATACCGACCGAGAACACCGCCAGCAACAGCGTCACCGATTTTTCGTCGCCGCCCAGCACCTCGGCCGCAAACCCGGGAAACTGCGACAGGAACAGCGCGCCATAGAACCAGAACCATGACACTCCGAGAATCGACAGGAACACCGTGCGGTTGCGGCGGGTGAACTGGATGTTGCGCCAGGTTTCGGTGATCGGATTCCAGTCGATGACCAGGCCAGGATCTGCGGCCGCGGCGTTCGGAATCTTGCGACTTGCGAGATAACCCGCCACCGCCACCGCAACGACCCCGACCGACACCCAGGTCGGCCCATCGGGCACCGCGACCAGCAGGCCACCAACGATCGTGCCGAGCAAAATCGACACGAAGGTACCCGACTCGACCAGCGCGTTGCCGCCGATCAACTCGTCCTCATGCAGTTGCTGGGGCAGAATCGCGTACTTGACCGGGCCGAAGATCGCCGACTGGGTGCCCATCAGGAACAAGGTTGCCAGCATCAGCGGCAGCGACATCATCGCGAACGCCACGCTGCCGAGCAGCATGATCACAACCTCGAGCAGCTTGGTGAAGCGGATCAGGCGGCTCTTCTCGAACTTGTCGGCAAGCTGACCGGCGGTCGCTGAGAACAGGAAGAAGGGCAGGATGAACAGACCGGCGGCAAGATTCACCAGAATGCCGGGCGACATCGACGTGAACCGGCCTGCCTGAAAGGTCATCAGCACCACCAGCGCATTCTTGAAGAAGTTGTCGTTGAAGGCGCCCATGAACTGGGTGAGGAAGAAGGGCAGGAAGCGCCGCTCTTCGAGCAATCGAAACTGTGAGCTCATGCGCTGCTCCGGTCGAAGAAGGGTCGGGTCTCGAACACGCTTGCAGCAAAGCGCTTGCCCGTGCTGCTCAGATGGCGTTTGAGCACGAACGAAAACAGAAGCGGGTTGTGCCGCCGCACCGCCTCGAGCACCGGCACAGCCTCGGGTGCCAGCAAGCCCGCGCGTGCAATGCCACTGACCGAGATCAAGGGCAGGATACCTGGCAAGGGGTAGTCAGAGCCGTAGAGCAGGCGCGGATGCCACTCTTCCCGTTCGAGCAGCGTTTTAAGGGTCCACAGGTCGCGGTTGCGCAGCGTGGTCGCTGAAATATCGCCGAACAGCAAGGTCGCGTGGGCCGGCTCATCCATCATGCGCGCAAACAATTCGAAGCTCGGCACCCGCGCACGCCCGGGGTCGTCATAGTCGACATCCTCGCCATGGGTGGCGCAGTGCGCCATCACCACCCGTACCCCCTTGTCGAGCGCGCGCCGCAGCCGCAGCGGATTGCCCCATTCGGGTCGGCCGGCACCCCGCACCGCCTCCTCTTCACCCCCATGGCTGATCAAGGGAAGGTCCAGCCGCGCCATCGCGCGATAGAAGGGATCACAGGCTGGCGAAGCGGGATCGATGCCCATCGCCGGCGGAAGCCACTTGACGGCGCGTGCGCCACCGGCCACCGCCGCCTCGAGTGCATCGACCGCATCTGCGCGCCAGGGGTGAATCGAGCAGATCCATTCGAACCACTGCGGCGCCGCCCGCGCGAGCTCGCGCGCATAGTCGTTCGGCACGAAAAACGCCGAAAGGTCCGGGCGTGGCGCGCCGTCGGGGTCGTGCACATGATCGAACGCCAGCAGCATCAGCTTGGCACCGGGTTCGAGCCCGGCCATCAGGTTGTGCAGGCGCTCGATGTAGCTGTCATCGACGCCGCGCGCCTCGTGCGCGCAACCTGCATTGAGGTAGAACAGGCGCTGGAGATACTCCATAGGATGGAGCGGACTCATCATACGGGGCGAAATCTCGATGCCTCGCCCGGAATCCCCAGTGCCGGCGATATGCGCATGGCAGTCCCACACCTGACCCGGATCGAGCCCGCGCCAGGCCGCCTCGATCAGCGGATCGGTGGCAAGCTCCTGCGGCAGATCGGCAAGGCAGGGGTTGATCAGATGATGGCGGTTGAGCACAAATGCCAGACCTGCCGCCCCGGTCAACACACCGGCGCCGAGGCCGGCAAACAACAGGCGCCGCCGCAAGGGCGAAGGTTCGCGTGCCATCATGCTGCCTCCGCCCATTGCTTGAGGGTCACATAGTCAAGCTTGCCGGTCCCGAGCAGCGGCAGGGCGTCCACCACGACGATGCTGCGAGCTACCGCCAGCTCCGATGCGCCCAGCTCCTTGGCAGCCGTTACCAGCGCATCGCGGTTGAGGGTGCGGTCGGTCGAGAACAACACCAGCGCCTCGCCCTTGGCGGCATCGGGGCGGGTGGTGGCAGCATGCTGACCGGAATTCGATGCGGCGGCGGCGATCTTCTCGACCACCTCGAGGCTCACCATCTCGCCGGCCACCTTGGCGAAGCGCTTCACCCGCCCGACGATCTTCACGAAGCCATCGTCGTCAAATTCGACCACATCGCCCGTCTCATACCAACCTGGCCCGACATCCGATGCGGGCGGCTGCAACACTCCCGGCCGATCATGACGCAGATAGCCGCTCATCAGGTTGGGGCCGCGCACATGCAGCATGCCGCGCCGCCCTTCAGCCGTGTCGATGCCGGGCACCGCCACCAGTTGCGTCTGCTGGCCCGGCAGCATCTGCCCGACGGTGCCGCGGCGATAGGCCATCGGGGTGTTCACCGCCATCACCGGCGC
>JAEUNS010000013.1 GCA_016790005.1 Zoogloeaceae bacterium | reverse complement strand
GCGACGCTCGCCAGTCCGACCTTCTCGCAACAGGAACTCGATCAACTGCTCGCGCCGATCGCGCTTTACCCCGACGCGCTGCTCGCCCAAATCCTCATGGCCTCCACCTATCCGCTCGAGGTCGTGCAGGCGGCCCGCTGGGTCAAGAGCAATCCCAAGCTGACCGGGGGGGCTCTTGAAAACGCCCTGGCCAAGCAACCCTGGGATCCGGCGGTGAAGTCGCTTACGGCCGTGCCGAACGTGTTGCAGCAGATGAACGATCAGCTCGAGTGGACCCAGAAACTTGGAGATGCCTTTCTTTCGCAGCAGCAGGCGGTCATGGATACCGTCCAGGTTCTCAGGGCCAAGGCCCATGTCGCCGGCAACCTGCAGACCACCGAGCAGCAGGTCGTCACGACCAAGGTCCAGGACACTCAAACGATTTATGTCGTTGAATCGGCCAAACCCGAAGTCATCTACGTGCCAACCTACAACCCTGCGGTGGCGTACGGTAGCTGGTGGTACCCCTACCCGCCTTACAGCATGTATCCCCCGAGCTATGCCTACCCTCCAGGGGTTGGATTTGCGACCGGGGTCATCGTCGGCGCGGCAATTTGGGGTGGCGTGAACTGGGGCTGGGGCAACAGTGATGTCGATATCGACATCAATCGCTACAACGATTTCAATCGAACCAACATCAGCAACCGAGAGTGGAACCATAACGTCGAGCATCGCGGTGGGGTAGCCTATCGCGACCAAAATGTAGCCCAAAGATACAACCGGGGTGACAATCCTTCTGCGGTCAAGTCACGAGAAGACTTCCGCGGTCGAGCTGAATCGGGTCGCACAGAACTGAACCAGATGGATCGCGGCGAACTCAACCGCCAAGTCCAAAACGCCGATCGCACCCAAAGGCGTGATGGCGAACGTACGCAAACTCGCGATGCGGATCGCAACCAGGCGCGCGATGCGGGTAGCCGGGATATGGCGGGTGATCGCGCCGGGACGGCGCAGCGCCAAAGTGCCGGCTCCACGCAACGACCCAGTTCAGGCAGTAGCCAGGCACGTGACCGTTCCAGTAGCGGTTTTTCCGGTGTAAACAATAGCAGCTCGACCCGTGCGGCAAGCCAACGCGGCGGTGCGAGCAGGTCGCAGATGAGTGGTGGTGGCGGTGCCCGGGGCGGCGGCGGTGGTCGCGGTGGCCGGCGCTGATGACCCCCATTCTCATGGAGAACCTGCTATGACACTCAATAAACAGCTGCAACGCCTTGCCCTTGCCGTGCTGCTCGCAAGCACCGCCCCGACTCTTCTTGCAGCGGCCCCCGCACCCCAGACCGCCGCGGCACGCGCATTTTCATCGCCGCAAGAGGCCGCCGCTGCGCTCGCCGATGCCGTCAGGGCGATGGACCCGAACGCGCTCCTGGCCGTCGTCGGCAAGGATTCGGGTCGCTGGCTGTTCAGTGGCGATCGGGTCGCGGACCGCGACGACTGGACACATTTTCTTGCTGCCTACGACATCAAGCACGTCATCAAGCTTGACGGTACCCGGCGAGCCTTTTTGCAGGTCGGTGAAGGCGGCTGGCTCTTCCCTGCTCCGATCATCAAGATTGGCTCACGCTGGCAGTTCGATGCCGAATCGGGTGCGGAAGAAATCATCAACCGCCGTGTAGGTCAAAACGAGCTCGATACCATCGAGGCCTTGCGAGCGATCGTCGACGCCCAGCGCGAATACGCGGCGGTCGACCCCGACGGCGACGGCCTACATGACTACGCACGCCACTTCAGGTCGAACGAAGGCAGGAAGGATGGCCTGTACTGGCCTACCCAGCCCGAAGAGAGCCTCAGCCCACTTGGTGAGCTGTTTGCAAGCGCAGCCCGCGAAGGCTACGACACCACCCGCGCATCGCGCGAACCGGCCGCTTATCATGGCTATCGCTATCGAATGCTCACCAGCCAGTGTGACTTGGCCCCTGGCGGCCCCTACAGCTATCTCGTCAATGACAAGCTCTTCGGCGGCTTTGCGGTGTTGGCCTATCCGACCAAGTACGGCGTGTCGGGCGTGATGAGTTTCAAGGTCAACCATGAGGGAACGGTGTTCGAAAAAGACCTCGGTGACAATACCGAATCGCGGGTCGAGCAGATCTCGTGCTTCAACCCGGGTGATGGCTGGCGTCCGATCATTCCTGAATAAGCCAGTGCCAATTTTGAAGAATTTTCCAACAACGAGTCGGATACGAACTCCACCGTCCTCGAAGCGCTGACGTGGGTGGTCCGTCCTGCGCCGCATGGAGGCACATCGCGCGATGAGTGCTCCCGAGCGATACATCAGGCCTTTTGCGCCGAGGTAAGGAAACTTCCAGGACAAGAATTTCCAGGACAAATAAACAATCGGCAGAAGTGGATTAGTTGATTACGGATTCCAGTTTCCTCCAGGTGGAGAATGAAATGGCAGTAGTGAAGTTGTTTGTGAATAACCCTTCGCGGCGGGCTAGCCTGGCGGCGGTCACCCTGTGCTTGACCTTCACACTAGCCGCTTGCAGTGGCGAAAAGACGGCCGATAAACCCAAGGCGGCGGTCACCGCTCCCCCGCCTGCCGCAGTGGTGGTAGCCGAAGCCGTGCAGAAGACCGTGCCGATCTACAGTGATTACGTGGCGCAGACCGACGCCAAGGACACGGTCGAAATCCGCGCGCGGGTGGAGGCCTTTCTGGAAGCGCAACACTTCAACGAAGGCACTGTGGTCAAGAAAGGTCAGCTGCTGTTTACGCTGGACAAGCGCGAATACGAGACCAAGCTCATGCAAACCAAGGCCGAGCTCGACGTGGCCCTGGCCCGGCTCGGCAAGGCCGAAACCGACGAGCGGCGCCTGCGGCCGTTGGCCCAGCAGCGGGCCGTGCCGCAACAGGATTATGACAACGCGGTGGCCAACCTGCAGGCCGCGAAAGCCGCCGTTTCAGCCGCACGATCGGAGGTGGTCGAAGCCGAGCTGAATCTGAGCTACACCACGATCCGTTCGCCCATCACAGGGCTGATCGGCAAACGCCTGGTGGCCCCCGGCAACCTGGTAGGCAAGGGCGAGGCCACGCTGCTGGACACGGTATCGAGCATCGACCCGATCCGGGTCAATGCCACCCTTAGCGAGGCTGAGTACCTGCGCTTCTTTGCCAGCCGCGATCAGCGAGACATTGACGCGCCCACCGACCTGGAACTGATGCTCGCCGACGGTAACATCTACCCGCACAAGGGCAAATTCGTGCTCGTCGATCGGGCCGTCGACCAAGCGACCGGCACGCTGAATGTCGTAGGCGAGTTTCCGAACCCTCAAGGGCTGTTGCGTCCCGGACAGTTCGGCCGCGTACGTGCCGTCGCCGAAATGGCCAAGGACGCGATCCTGATTCCGAAGCGCGCGGTGCAGGAGATTCAGGGCATGGCGAGCGTACTGGTGGTTGGCGCCGACGAAATGGTCGCGTTGCGCACCATCCAGCCGGGCGAAACGGTCGGTGATCTGCTGATCGTGCGCGACGGCTTGAAGCCGGGCGAACGGGTCATCGTGGACGGGGTGCAGAAGGCCCGACCTGGCAGCAAGGTAAACCCGTCGACGGCCGCCGCCGGCAGTCCGGCGGGGTCGGCCACAGCATCGTCGACTCCTCAGGCGGGGGGAAAGTAAGCCATGGGCCAGTTTTTCATCCGCCGACCGATCGTCGCGATCGTCATCGCGATCCTGACGGTCATGATGGGCCTGGTCACGATCCAGGGCCTGTCGGTCGAGCAGTATCCTTTTCTGGCACCACCCAACATCCGCGTGACCGCCAACTACCCCGGCGCATCCGCCGAGGCGGTCGAGCAGTCGGTGGCGACCCCTATCGAGCAGGAGGTCAACGGCGTCGACCGGCTGATCTACATGAAGTCGTCGAACACCAGCGACGGCCGCATGCAGCTCGACGTAAACTTCGAGGTCGGCACCGATCAGGACATCGCCAACGTCCTGACCCAGAACCGTGTATCCGCGGCGCAGGCCCGGCTGCCACAGGAGGTGACGCAACAGGGCGTGACCGTCAAGAAGCAGAGTCCCAGCATCCTGATGGTGATCTCGATCTATTCACCGTCGGACGCCTACGACGCCAACTTTCTGATCAACTACGCGGGCATCAACCTGCGTGACCAGATGCTGCGCATTCCCGGCATTGCCCAGGTCGACCTGTTCGGTGGCTCCGACTACGGCATGCGCATCTGGTTCAAGCCCGACCGGCTCGCCAAGCTGGGCCTGACGCCGGCAGACGTCATCGCGGCGATCAAGGAGCAAAACCTGCAGGCACCCACCGGCAAAGTCGGCGCCGCGCCCACGCCCAAGGACCAGCAATTCACCAACACGGTCAGCGCACCGGGCCGGCTCGCCACCCCCGAGGAGTTCGAGAACATCATCGTCCGGCAAAGCGACACCGGTGCGGTGGTGCGCATCAAGGACATCGGCCGAGCCGAGCTCGGCTCGCAGGACTACAACTCCTTTGGCCGGCTCAACGGCAAGCCGGCGGGCGCAATGGCGGTGTACCTGCTGCCCGGCGCCAACCAGCTGAAGGCGGCCGAGACGATCTACGCGACGATGGAGCAGGCGAAGGCCGCTTTCCCGCCCGGCATGGACTACAAGATCGTCTACGACACCACGCCGGCGGTGGAGGCGTCGATCGAAGGGATCGTGCATACCTTCATCGAGGCGCTGATCCTGGTGACGTTGGTCGTCTTCATCTTCCTGCAGAACTTCCGCGCGACGATCATCCCGCTGATCACGATTCCGGTCTCGCTGATCGGCACCTTCATCTTCTTCCCGATGCTGGGCTTCTCGGTCAATACCTTGTCGATGTTCGGCCTGGTGCTGGCCATCGGCATCGTCGTTGACGACGCCATCGTCGTGGTCGAGGCCGTGATGCACCACCTGGAGCACGGCCTGAGCCCGAAGGAGGCGACGATCAAGGCGATGGAGGAGGTCACGGCGCCGGTGATCGGCATCGCGCTCATCCTATGTGCGGTGTTCATCCCCGTGGCCCTGCTCGGCGGGCTGGTCGGCAGCATGTACCAGCAGTTCGCGCTGACGATCGCGATCTCGGTGCTGCTGTCGGCGTTCAACGCATTGTCGCTGACGCCCGCGCTGTGCGCCTTGATGCTCAAGAAGCCCGAGCCGATGCGCGGGCCGTTGGGCGTGTTCTTCCGCGGCTTCAACAAAGCCTTCGACGCGACGACGAGCGGCTACGTGAGCGTGTCGCGCCTGCTGGTGCGCCGCTCGCTGCTCACCATCGCGATCGTTGCCGCGGTCGGGCTTGGCGCCAGTCTGTTTGCACGCGCACTGCCGGCCGGGTTCATCCCCGACGAAGACCAGGGCATCTTCGGCATCAATGTCCAACTGCCCGCTGGCGCGTCGCTCGAGCGCACCAGCGTCGTGCTGAAGAAGATCGAGGAGATCCTCGCCAAGACCGAGGGGCTCGAGTCGTTCCAGACCATCGGCGGCTACGGAGCGGTGACCAGCACCTACCAGTCGAATTACGGCACGCTCTTCGTACGCATGAAGCCTTGGGACGAGCGCAAGACCGCGGCGCTGCACGTCAACGGCATCATGGGCGGGCTGCGGCCGCAGTTCGCGGCGATCCCCGAGGCGATCATCTTCCCGTTCAACATTCCCACGCTATCCGGGTTTGGCGCGTCCTCGGGCTTCAACTTCCTGCTGCAGGATCGCAGCGGCTCACTGACGGTCGCGCAGTTGGGCGAGCACGCGCAGAAGTATCTGGCCGCGGTCAGGCAGCGGCCCGAGATCGGCACCGCGTTCACCTCTTTCGATCCAGGCTACCCGCAGGTCAAGGTGGAGCTGGACCGCGAGAAGGCGCGCACGCTGGGGGTTCCGGTGAACGATGTGTTCTCGGCGCTGTCGGCGTCGCTGGGCGGTGCCTATGTCAACGACTTCAACCGCTTCGGTCGGCTGTACCGCGTCTATGTTCAGGCCGACGCCGAACAACGACTGAAGGCGGAAGACATCGGCCACATCTACGTGCGCTCGAAAACGACCAATGAGATGGTCCCGCTGTCGACGCTGGTCAGCATCCACGATGTTACCGGGGCCGAACTCACGACCCGTTTCAACCTGCAGCGCTCCGTGGAAGTCCAGGGCGCGCCCGCGCCCGGCTACACCTCGGGCCAGGCACTGGCGGTGCTGGAGCAGGTTTTCGCCGAGACGATGCCTTCGGAATTGGGCTACGCCTACTCGTCGATGTCCTATCAGGAAAAGATCGCCCCTGCCGCAGCACCGACCTTCATCATGGCGATCGTGTGCGTATTCCTGCTGCTGGCGGCGCTTTACGAGAGCTGGCGGCTGCCATGGGCGGTGCTGCTCGGCTCGCCGCTGGTGGCGCTGGGCGCCTTCTTCGGCACCTGGCTGATGGGCTTCGACAACAACGTCTACGTGCAGATCGGCCTCGTGATGCTGATCGGCCTGGCGGCGAAGAACGCGATCCTGATTGTCGAATTCGCCAAGGCCAAGCACGAAGGGGGGGCTTCGCTCGAAGAGGCCGCGCTGGAGTCGGCGCGGCTGCGCTTCCGGCCGATCCTGATGACCGCCTTTGCATTCATCCTGGGCGTCGTTCCGCTGATGCTGGCCAGCGGCGCCGGTGCTGGCGCGCAGAACGTGATGGGCACGGGCGTGTTCTGGGGCATGCTGGTGGCCACCGCGCTGGGCGTATTCATCATTCCTGGCAACTACGCCTTCGTAGAGGGACTCGGTCGGCGGCGCAAAGCGCAGCCGACCGAGCCGGCACTCGAACCGAAGGGACAAGGAGCACATGAATGAGGCAAAGACGAACTCTGCTTGCGTTCATGACCGCGGTTGTCGCGACCGGTTGCACCACGGTCGGCCCCGACTACCTGCGACCTGAACTTTCGATGCCGACAACCTATCGTGCTGCGGAGGCCGGAACACCGCCGGCCGGAGATGCATCGTTCGGCGAACTCGAATGGTCGAGCATCTTCACCGACCCGGACCTGCGCGAACTGATCCGCACCGCGTTGGCGCAGAACTACGATGTTCGCGTGGCGGCTTCACGCATCCTGCAAGCCCAAAGTCAGGTCACGATCGCCGCTTCGCCGAGCTTCCCGACGGTAGAAGGCAGCATCGATGCACCCTACGGCCGTTACACGGGGTCCGATCGCCCGTCGCCGGACAGCAGCTTCCAGCCACAGGCGGGTTTCGGAGTTGGCTGGGAACTCGACTTCTGGGGCCGTTATGTACGCAGCACGCAGGCCGCGCAGGCCCAACTGCTGGCCAGTGAGGACGGACGCTACGCAGTCATGGCGACGCTCGTGGCCGAGGTCGGCCAGGCCTACCTCACGCTGCGGGCACTGGACCTGACGCTGGAGATCTCCCGACGTACCGTCGGCACGCGCGTGGAGTCACTCGACCTGGTGCAGGCACGGGTGGATGGTGGCGTGGCCGGTATTCTCGACGTGCGCCAGGCCGAGAACCTGCTTTACTCCGCAACGAAGACGATTCCCGATCTGCAGCGCAAGATCGAGCAGCAGGAGAACTTCATCAACACCCTGCTTGGTCAGAATCCCGGACCGATCAAGCGCGGGCAGCCCCTCGACCAGCAAATCGCGGCCCCTGCTCTGCCCCCTGGCCTGCCTACGCAGTTGCTGACGCGCCGGCCGGACATCCGGTCGGCCGAGCAGCAGTTGGTGGCCGCCAACGCGCAGATCGGTGTCGCCATGGCGCTGCTCTATCCGCAGGTAAGCCTCTCGGGCTTCGCGGGCGCAGGTAATGCGAGAATCAGCGGTGAGAACGTCGGCCCCTACGGCGTGTTCAGCCTGCTGCCCGCGGTGACGCTGCCGATCTTCAACGCCGGGCGCCTGAGGGCCAACGTAGACTACAACGAGGCGGTCGCCCAGGAGGCGGCCCTGCGCTATCAGCAGACCCTCCAGCAGGCATTGCGCGAGGTGTCGGACGCGCTGATCGGCGTGCGCAAGCAGCGGGAGTTTCGCGAGCAACAGGAATTGCTGGTGAAGGCCCTCGAAGATGCCAGCCAGATCGCAAAGCTGCGGTACGAAGGCGGGGTGTCGAGCTACCTGGAGGTGCTGGACACCGATCGCCAGTTGTTCGATGCGGAGCGCGACCTGGTCACGGCGAAGAGCGACGAGTCGGCTGCCGTGATCCAGCTCTACAAAGCCCTCGGCGGCGGCTGGCAGATCGAGTCCCCCGTCGCGACGACGGGGCAGCCTATTGGCTTGAGGTAAGGACACCGCGAGTATATTGATGACCGAAATCTCGCGCGACCTCACCAGGACGACCCTGGCGATATTCTTCATCCTCGGCTTGCTGGCCCTGTCGCTGTGGGTCTTGAGGCCGTTTCTGGCAGCTACCGTGTGGGCGACGATGCTGGTCGTCGCCACTTGGCCGCTGCTGAAGTCGCTGGAGGCTCGTTTTGGCGGACGAAGGGCCCCCGCTGTGGCGGTGATGACGATTGCACTGCTGCTTCTGCTGGTGATTCCGCTCTGGGCTGCCATCGGCATCATCGTGGAGAACTCGGGTCAGGTGGCCGAGATACTTCGTAATCTGGCCGAGAATGGCTTGCCGCAGCCGCCACACTGGATCGCTGAAATACCCTTTGTCGGTGCAAGGCTCGCTCAGTCGCTGGCCACGCTGGCGAGCGACGGATCAGCTGGCCTGGTTGCCAAGCTGACACCCTATGCGGCCGAAAGTGGAAAGTGGCTGCTCGCGCAGGTAGGCGGACTGGGCGGCACCGTGATTCACTTCGTCCTGATCGTCATCATCTGCGCGATTCTCTATTCGTCCGGCGAAACCGCTGCCCGTTCGGTTCTGCGATTCGGGCGCCGCCTCGCAGCCGATCGTGGCGAGAACTCGGTCATCCTGGCCGGTCAGGCGGTTCGCGCAGTGGCGCTTGGTGTGGGCATCACTGCAATCGTTCAGTCCGCACTTGGCGGCATCGGTCTTGCGGTCGCCGGTGTACCGTTTGCATCGCTGCTGACAGCCGTCATGCTGATGCTGTGCATCGCCCAGCTCGGTCCGGGGCTGGTGCTGCTTCCCGCAGTGGGCTGGATGTACTGGACCGGCGAAGGCGGCTGGGCAACGGCACTGCTGGTCTGGAGCCTCGCGGTGGGCTCACTGGACAACGTGCTCCGTCCGATCCTGATCAAACGGGGTGCAAACTTGCCCTTTCTGCTGATTTTCGCAGGGGTCATCGGCGGGTTGATCAGTTTTGGCCTGATCGGCATCTTTGTCGGCCCCGTGATCCTGGCCGTGACCTATACCCTCTTGCAGGCCTGGATCGAAGACGAGCTTGGCAAACCCTGAGCTTGCCCGCTGCACGAGCCCCGTCGCGCAAACACGGTGCTAATATCTCGCACACCGACAAATCAACAGCCGAGACAATGTTAACAGACCAGATCAGGATCGAGATTCAGCGCAACGTCGCAGCCTCGCTCACCGAGGATGTCGGCACCGGAGACCTCACCGCCCAGTTGATTGCGGCTGA